>NZ_JADBSA010000013.1:0-23442 GCF_020246945.1 Microcystis sp. M113S1
ATTCAGAAAGATTTATGAAACCTCAAAGAATCCGACAGAGGGACTGCTATCCATCTCGGAATGGTTGGCAAAATCCTCCAGTGTTTTTACCAAGAGTTGTCAAACAATCCGAAACTGGTTTGGAGAAATCATTAGTTATTTCGAGCGAAGAACAACGAATGGGGTGGTCGAGGGAATCAATGATAAACTTAAACTAATAAAACGAAGAGGCTATGGCTTTAGAAACTTTCGGAATTTTTGGGTTAGAAGTATGTTGTCTTGGCATCTTGTCTGTTGATTTAGCATAAAGAGTAACGAAGAGCCCATAAGACAAACTGAAGAACCTCACTGATTACTGATTACTGATAACTGAAAAGTCTTCATAATTACCAAAAAACAACCCGCGGCAGTTAACCGCGAGTTATTTTTGGTTAAAATCGGATCATTACTGAACGGTAATCGTTCCGACCATACCGGCGCCGCGATGGGGTTCGCAGTAGTAGGTGTAAGTACCCGGTTCGCTGAAAGTGCTTTCAAAGGACTCACCGGCGGAAAAAGCCAGACCTTTGTGGGATAATTTGCTGGCTTGAGCTTCGGGAACTTTGGTGCTATCGAAAACTATGTTATGGGGAGAAAGTTTGTTATTGACCCATTTCACCGTATCTCCTGCTTTAATAGTCAGGGTGGGGGGATCAAATTGTAGTGTACCTGCATCACCGCCCATCTTAACCGTGAAGGTTTCCGCGGCAGCGGCGGCAGTGTTGAAGAAGAAGCTAGAGACGACTAGCACCACGGTAGCGAGCAATAAACCTAATTTTTTCATGCTTGTTAATCCTTTACACGAGGGAAGATGACAAGTTTGACAGCCTGTCTTTTGACAAAAAAGTAAAAGTTTGCTTTTAACTGTCCCATGAATTAATTCTACACCAAGTTTGACAGCTTGTCTTTTGACAAGAAAACCGTTTTTTTCTGACGATGGTTGGGGAATTTCTTGAGAAATAGAGGAGAACCTATCGTGAAAAGATTATTAATTTCCCTGTGCTTGCTCTTGGCTGTGGTTACATTCGGTATGGCTCGTCCCGCTTTAGCTGATGGGGCTTCGATTTTCAGTGCTAACTGTGCTTCCTGCCACATGGGCGGTAAAAACGTGGTTAATGCCGCTAAAACCCTGAAAAAAGAAGATTTAGCTAAATACGGCAAAGATTCCGTTGAAGCTATCGTTACCCAAGTTACCAAAGGTATGGGGGCGATGCCTGCTTTCGGTGGTCGTCTCAGCGCTGAAGATATCGAAACTGTAGCTAATTATGTCCTCGCTCAAGCGGAAAAAGGCTGGTAAAAATTAGTTATCGGTGGTGAGTTATCGGTTGTCAGTCTGGTAAGAATTGTAGCGATCGAAATTCTTGGGTCATCTGCTGGCTTAAAATAGCTAATGGTTCATCTCGGGGCAAGGTTGTGAAATTGCGATCGTTTTTCTATCTTTTAGGTGCGACGGTAATCATTCTCCTAGGAGTCGCTACAGCCAGTTTTGCTTGGATTCTCGCCGATAGTCCTCTGTCTTTGCTTAAAGGTGGAGTAATGCGGGAACCGACGGCGGCGATTTTTGTGCCGAAACAGGCCCCGGTTATGGTATCCTTGTTGGTCAATCCCGAACGTTTGGAGTCTTTTGGTCAATTAATCGCTACACCGGCTAATCGACGACGTTCCCACCAAGAAATTAAGGATTTAGAAAAAACTCTCCTCGGTAAAACGGGATTGAATTATCAAAAGGAAATCAAACCTTGGTTAGGGGAGGAAATTACCCTCGCTGTTACTTCCCTAGATTTCGATCGCAATACCGATAATGGTATCCAACCGGGTTATCTTTTGGCAATTCAAAGTAAAAATAGTGAAAGTGCTAAGGAATTTCTGCAAGCTTCCTACTCAAAACAGGCAGTTTCAGGCAAATTTGACCTAGTTTTTGAAACCTACAAGGGAATTAACCTTATTTATCAACGTCCCTTAACCGCAGGAGATAATAATCGTTTTCTCGCTAGTGCCGTGGTGGGGGATACGGTGCTTTTTGCCAATAATATCAAGGTTTTGCGCGAGGCACTCAATAACGTGCAAGTACCGGATTTAAACCTAAAAAATAGCCCCGATTACCAAGAAGCAATAAAAAATATCACTGAACCGCGTATAGCTATCGTTTACAGCAATTTACCCACGTTATCGGCTTGGATCGCCAATCAACCCGTCCCGGAGAGTCCCGAAGCAAAACAACGATTAGCCACGGCTTTTACCATCAAATCTAGGGGAATAGTCGCTCAAACCGCCTTAATTGGGGTCTTAGGACAGGATAACCAAGCACCAATTTTATCTAGTCCCGTGGGAGCATTATCTTTTATCAGCGAAAATAGCCTTTTAGTCGCCGCTAGTCGCGATTTAAATCGTTTTTGGACTCAGGTAGAGGAGGGGTTAGAAGCAGATAGTCCCCTACAGGAATTAATAACACAGGTCTTAAACCGCTTCCAATCGCCTTTAGGTTTAAATTTGCCTGAAGACGTTTTTAGCTGGGTTAGAGGCGAATATAGCCTCGCTCTCGTGCCTAGTTCAAAGGGGATGGAACCCGATAGTGTTTTTCTAGGGGAACGGGTGATGGGGGTGGATGTGGACAGTGCGATCGCTCATTTGGACGAGTTGGCCCGCAGTCGCGGCTATAATGTGGTTAATCTGCCTTTACTCGATCGATCGGTGACAGCTTGGACAAAGTTAACCACGGCGGTCCCAGGGGGAAAAGCGCAACTAGAGATGATCGTGACGGGAGTGCATACGAGAGTAGATAATTATGAAATTATCGCTAGTTCTGTGGAAGCGATGGGATTAGCTTTATCTGCACAGAAAAACCCGATTTTAAGCAGTGGTAAGTTTCGACAGGCAATTACTGCTTTACCCGCAGAAAATGATGGTTATTTTTACATCGATTGGCGACAATTGCAACCAGTAATCGAGGCAAAATTCCCGATCGTGCGGGTGTTAGAATTATCGATTAAGCCTTTATTTAATAATCTGCGTTCTCTTACTGTTAGTAGCCAAGGTAGTGATAATTCCGTGCGTCGGGGAACGATTTTCTTTAATCTGGGAGTGAAGTCTTAATCAGTTATCAATTACTGAAGGTAAGAGGCAACCCCCCAATCCCTCCCGACATCGGGGAGCAAAAAAAGGGGGGGACGGGAGAGGGGAGTCTGATTGACTGCCACGAATAAAGAAAAATGGTATCACTGGAAATGCCCACGCTGATCACAAAATTGGCCAATTGTCAATAGTTTTTGAGATGCGCTCACCCTGTGAGATTTTTCTAGCTTTTTCGGGAATAATAAAGATAATCACCTCAATCTCTAATTTTTCTGCTATGTCTCGTCTCCTCATCCATCAATACTATAGCGAAGTCGATAAAATTATTCAATTTGGAGGCAGTAAAAAAGAAACTTCTTTAAGGGTTGCTTTCCAGAATCTTTTAAATGAATACTGTAAAACCCGTGATTTTTTATTAATCCCGGAATTAGATTATCGCAACAAGTCAGGAAAGTTGGTTTATCCCGATGGTACAGTCAAAGATGCTTTAAGATTAGACTGGGGTTACTGGGAAAGTAAGGAAAATTTGAAGAGGATTAGTAGTTGAACCACACAATCATCTCATCTGTTGACAAAAGTTAAATTATATGTTCATACAACAACCAATAGCAATTGATATATTTGCTGGAGCCGGTGGGTTCGGACTAGGATTTAAAATGGCAGGTTATTCAGTGCCGTTAGCACTGGAAATAGATGCTTGGGCTTGTGATACTTTGCGTTACAATCATCCTAAAATGCTAGTTCTTCAACATGATATTCGTGATTATTGTACTGAAGATAGTGTCAAGAAAGTGTGTATTTTTAAACCAGACGTTATTATTGGTGGTCCACCCTGTCAAGGATTCAGTATTGCTGGTCCGGCACATAAAGATCCTCAGGATCCGAGGAATAGTTTGTTTTTAGAGTTTGCTCGTTGGATAGATTACCTAAAACCGAAAGCTTTCATTATAGAGAATGTCAAAGGAATTTTATCTCGCAAAAATAGCGACAATTTAAAAGTTATAGACATTATACAAAGCACCTTTATTGAGCTTGGTTATTTTGTAGAGGTATGGTTAATAAATGCGCTTAATTATGGCGTTCCTCAGTCCAGAGAAAGAGTTTTTATTGTGGGAAATACCAGTGGAAAAAAGATTGGAATCCCCACTATTAGTCATTCGTTAAAGTTATACAATGATAGAGGTAATCGACAACTTTCCTTGTTAGAAACAGAGACCTTAAATCCTGCTATTAATCTCTGGGATGCTATCTCAGATTTACCTTTATTAAATGCGAGAGAAGGACAAGAAGAACAGTCGTATATTTGTGACCCTCAAAACAGCTATCAAACATGGATAAGGGATAATAGTGATGTATTATATAATCATGTAGCTATGGAACATTCAGCAAGACTTGTTGAACGTTTTAAACATATTAAATGGGGAGAATCTAGTTCTGATGTACCCCAAGAACATAAACCTAGACGAAGAAGTAGCAATGGGGAGTTATCTTCCCATTGCTATGATCAAAATAATCGTCGTTTAAATCCCTACGAACCATCTCATACAATTACAGCTTCATTTTATGCTAATTTTCTGCATCCTTTCCAAAATCGTAATTTAACTGCTCGTGAGGGTGCGCGATTACAATCTTTTCCCGATCAATACCGTTTTCTTGGCAAAAAAACCGTGGTTTCTCAAAAGTTATTACATAGAGAAAAAAGATTTGACGAAAAATTCCTTTGTCAGTACAATCAAATAGGTAATGCTGTACCACCTCTCCTCGCTCGTTCCATAGCATTACATATTAAAGAAAAGTTAAATTTATGTCCAAAACCAGTAGAAATCCTCTAGTTCACGGTTCTAATCTTGAACAAAAGGAAAACCACCCTCAAAAGTATAAAGATGCTGAAAGTAAGCGATTTCTTGGTGAAATACGAGAAAAATATGATCAGTGGTGTCGCATTAATTATAAATTAGTCGGACCGACTTCAATAGCAACAGAGCGAGACAATAAAATTTTGCAAAGACGAGTTAAACTGCTGTCAATTTATAAAGATTTTATCGATCAACAACACTACGCAGAAAAATTTGACTCTCGTTCCAATCTTCATTCAACGGTACTTGAGGAATTTTTGTACTATTTATTTAAAGATTTAATTGGTGATTTTGGTGAGAATACTTTAATTGGTAAATCACACACTTTCAAAGACATTTTCTTTGTCCCTCCCAGTTATTCAGAAATGCTCAAGCGTCCTTACGCTCGTATTGAGAAAAAGGATCATGATTTTGTTATCGGTACAACAATTAAAGCATCTCTAGAATCATCTTATCCCCTGGCACAAAATAATCCGACAGAGCAGTTATCATCTTTTTCACCAAAAGATGATCCAGATAGTTATTCTGAGGTGAAAATCACCAATAATACTGAAACACATATTTTCGATCTGCCAGTGATTGTTATCGAATGCAAAACTTATTTAGATAAAACTATGCTGGAAGGTTCTTCACGAGCGGCAGAAGACTTAAAAGCACGCAATCCTAATAGTTTATATATTGTAGTGATGGAATGGATTAAACTATCAGATGATGTCAATTTAAGGAAATATAAAGTCGATCAGATTTATGTACTTCGTCAACAAAGAAATACTGATCGCGAATTACGATATAAAGAAAATTATGTCAAAAATTCAATTAATCCTCTAGTTATACAACACCTTTTTAATGCAGTAAGAGAACATTTAACAATGGATTGGACTGGTGGAATTGAACATGGCATTCAGAGAGGTTGGTTAATTTAACTAACCATTCTCACCGCTTATTCTTGGCATTCTGCTATACCTATGCAGTCCTTCATCATCCAGCATATCGCAGTAAATACGAATTAAATCTCAAGCGAGAATTTCCTCGTATTCCCTTGTATGAAAACTTCCCACAATGGGTAAACTGGGGAGAAAAATTAATCCATCTGCATATCAACTATGAAACCGTCAATCCCTATCCGTTAACCCGCGTTGATATTCCCACTAGCAAAGATAATCCCACCCCAAAACTGAAAGCAGATAAACCCGCAGGAAAAATAATTATTGATGATGTCACCACCCTCGAAAAAATCCCCGCAACTGCTTGGGAATATAAACTCGGTAATCGTTGCGCGTTAGAATGGATATTGGATCAATACAAAGAAAAGAAACCCAAAGATAAAACCATCGCTGAGAAATTTAATAGTTATCGTTTTGTAAATTATAAAGACCAAGTTATTGACTTATTGACTCGTGTGTGTACCGTTAGTGTTGAGACAATGGCAATTATCGAGGAGATGGAAAACCTCGGATGACTTTTTGTTGGGTTTCATGCTTCAACCCAATCTACGTTCATCTTATATTTAATTCCACCCACCTACTTAGGACAATTCCTCGGCAAAATTAAAGTCGATCCCGTGTTTTTAGATATTGATGTTGTTCTTTAGTTCATCTCACTCAATAAAGAACAATTTATTTTTGTAGTCTAGATTCTAATGATAATTTTTATTTTTTTTGGGCAAAAAAAGCCCTGACAACTGAGGCAAATTAATTGGACATCGCTAATCGTCGGGGATTTGCCTACCATATTGCATCGAAAAAAACAAGTATTTTTCACTAAATGACAACAAAGCACTCCCGATTGCGGTGCTTTTTCCCTTTGTATCCGAAACAAAAAAAATTGCTCGCCCTATTCTGCATATTTCCAAAAAAGCAGCCGATAAAATTAAGTAAAACTTCAAATCATCCCCACCGAGGAACTAGCCATGAAATCCTTTGCCCTTCTTACCACCGTTAGCCTAATCAGCCTTTCCACTCTCGCGACTGTTCGCCCCGTCATGGCGCTAGAGAGCCGACAACCAGCCGAAACCCGGATCGCTCAAGGGAACAATCAAGACGCGATCGGCCACTATAACCGGGGAGTTGACTACATCCAACAGGAAAAATACGATCTCGCCCTCGCTGAATTCACCAAAGCGATCAACATTGATCCCCGATACGCCGAGGCTTACCTCAATCGGGGGTTTCTTTACGAACAACAGGAGAAACCCGACCTCGCCCTGTCCGATTACAATCAGGCGATCAACATTAATCCCCGATTGGCCGAAGCTTACAACAATCGCGGGTTTCTTTACGCCGAACAGGGAAAACCCGACCTCGCCCTGTCCGATTTCAATCAGGCGATCAACATTAATCCCCGATTAGCTCTGGCTTACAGCAATCGCGGGCTTCTTTACCGACAACAGGAGAAACCCGACCTCGCCCTCGCTGAATTCAACAAAGCGCTCAACATTAATCCCCGATTGGCCGAAGCTTACAACGGTCGCGGGCTTCTTTACTACGAACAGGGGAAACCCGACCGCGCCCTGTCCGATTACAATCAGGCGCTCAACATTAATCCCCGATACGCAGAGGCTTACAACAATCGCGGGTTTCTTTACTACGAACAGGGGAAACCCGACCGCGCCCTGTCCGATTTCAATCAGGCGCTCAACATTAATCCCCGATACGCCGACGCTTACAACAATCGCGGGGTTCTTTACCGACAACAGGGGAAACCCGACCTCGCCCTGTCCGATTACAATCAGGCGCTCAACATTAATCCCCGATACGCAACGGCTTACAACAATCGCGGGCTTCTTTACTACGAACAGGGGAAACCCGACCGCGCCCTGTCCGATTTCAATCAGGCGCTCAACATTAATCCCCGAAACGCAACGGTTTACTACAATCGGGGGGGTCTTTACGACCAACAGGGGAAATCCGACCTCGCCCTGTCCGATTACAATCAGGCGCTCAACATTAATCCCCGATTCGCCGAAGCTTACAACAATCGGGGGATTCTTTATTACTATCGACTAGAAAGGGAAAAAGCGATCAGAGATTTGCGACAAGCCGCCGAACTGTTCCGCCAGCAAGGAGACGCGGCGTTATATGAAAAGGTTATGGAACTCCTACGGGAATTAGGCGCGGTCTAGTCCTTTTTGTTGGGTTGAGCGAATCAATAGGTTAAAGAAAACCTCTCAATTCTAGGGGGAAAGCGAAACCCAACAGCCAACACCTAAATCCGTCGGAATCGGCTCTCCCCTCCTCTCATGGCTTTTTGTGGGGTTTCCTTGGGTCAATCCAACCGACGATAATTGTTATCAGTATTTAGTTTTTTCTAGTCTAGTCTGTTAATTGTTCATTAAAAACCTTCGGGATGGATGTTATTTTATGACCCTAAAACAACTCATACAAGACAAACGAGAGGATATCCTAAAAATTGCCACCAAACATGGTGCTTTTAATGTGCGTGTATTTGGTTCCGTTGCTAGAGGTGAGGAAACCGAAAATAGTGATATTGATTTTTTAATTGATTATGATTTAGCTAAAACATCCCCTTGGTTTCCAGGTGGATTATTAGTTGATTTAGAGGATCTCTTAGGGTGTAAAGTGGATGTAGTAACTGAAAAAAGCCTTCATCATCTAATTAAACAGCGAATCTTAAAGGAGGCAATTAAGTTATGAATGAAGATCAAGTTTATCTTGGATACATTTTAGACTGTATTGATAAAATTCAGGAGTATTCCCAAGGAGGAAAACAGGAGTTTTTTGCTAATTCAATGATGAGCGATGCTATCATTGGACGCTTACAAACTTTGGCAGAATCAACTCAACGGCTTTCGGAGGAATTAAAGGCCAATATTCCCGATGTTGACTGGCGTAATATTTCTGGTTTTAGGAATATTTTAGTACATGATTATTTAGGGGGAATTGACCTTAATACAGTTTGGGATGTGGTAGAGAATTATTTGGATAATTTAAGAGAACAGATTTTAAGGCATCTAGAATCAGTCAATACTTAATCAAAGTCTAATTTCGTAGGTTGGGTTGAGCGAATCAATAGGTTAAAGAAAACCTCTCGATTTTAAGGGAAAACGAAACCCAACAGCCAACACCTAAATCTGTCTGAATCAGCGCTCGCTATTCCCCTCCTCTCATTGCTTTTTGTGGGGTTTGCTTGGGTCAACCCAACCTAGGATAATTGTCATGATTACTATAGGATTTGAAAAGGGCGATCGCTATTTTGATTCTCTTATTTTTTTGTTGGGTTTCCTTCTTGATCTTGAGAATCGCCATATCAACTGATTTTGGTAGATAATTGAGATGGGATTTAATCATTATTCTTCACTTAAAGTAAAATCAATTCGTTGATAAATATCCAGCAATGATATTTGAAAATCCACAGAATAAAACCTTAAAGCTTCCTTGTCCGATTCATAAACTTTAAATAACCATTCTCCATTATTTTGTTGATAAAATTGTTCGAGATAATAACGGTATTGATCAATCAAAATATATTCCTTAAAGTCAGGAATAGAGCGATAAAACTTAAACTTATCAGTGCGATCATAATCTCGGGTTGATTTCGATAAAACCTCGACAATAATTAACGCATTAGTTACAGTATTTGTGCCTTTTCCTTCATATAATGGTTTGCCTTTAATCACCATTACATCAGGATAAGTATAAAAGCGATATATTGGCATCCATAACCGTACATCACTCATAAAAGCCCAATAATCTTCATTGTTAATCTTAGTCGGAAAATTTTTATAAAAATTACCAGCAATTAGATTATGATTGGTTGTTGCTCCCGTCATAGGAATAATTTCTCCATCCAGATATTCATTTTTGTATTCTGCTGTTTCTTCTAACTGACAATATTCTTCAGGTGTGTAATACCGTTTTTCGATTTGAACTTGCATACTAACCTCCCTTATCTTGGTTAAATTCCCATTCAATAGCAACTTTAATATTAGCCTGTGCTGAACCTTTTGTCACTAAAGATATCCCCGTTAATCTGTCTGAATTAGCGAGCGCCGCTTTGGTAGGCTGCATTAACGAATTGTCAGGCGGCAATCTCCCCGCTAATAAAGCTGATCGTGGCTTGGGAGCAATTCAGTTATAATAGGGGTCAACTTAATATCTTTAGCAACGCAGAATGAGGATTTCACCATGAAGATTCCATATACATATTGGAAAGAATCAGATGGGATGTTCTTGGGCTATTTGAATGAATTTCCAGATCATTGGACCCAAGGTGTTGACTTAGAAGAATTAATCGAAAACTTGGTCGATCTCTACAAAACATTTACGACTGAAGAAATCCCCGGAATCAAGAGAGTTGCAGAGTTTGAACTCGCATGAAAAGACATGATTTAATTGCACAATTAGAGCAAGCGGGCTGCTATTTGATTAGACGTGGAGGGAAACACGATATTTACCATAATCCAGATACTGGAAAAACAGAACCAATTCCCAGACATCGAGAAATTAATGAGCGATTGGCTAAAAAGATTATCAAAAGTCTTACAGGAGACAGATAAATTCACAGTGCCAATTAGGGTCTGCGGCAAAAAGTTTTTCGTGGGGCAGGGTGTGGGGTGTGGGGTGTGGGGTTTTTACCATTATTCAGCAAACCCTACCTAATTTTCAGGGAAAAAGTGCCTAAATTTCGCCCCGATTCCTCCAATGGCTGGCACTTTTTCATTTCAAAAAAGCCTAAAGATATTATCCAACAAGGTTTTTAGATTTATTCAGTAAACCCCAATTAAACAACACTACAAGGAAGCAAAGGAGCTATGGAAAATTGATTACTGTAGGATTTAAAAAAGGACGGTCACTCTTACAGCAAGATTTCTAGTGCCAAAGTGAACCCCAGAACCATATCCTCCCCGCTTCAAATTGCGTTGGCAGGATAATGAGTCACCAAAAAGCTCTAGACTACAATTTTGGCAATAATCGGTCGTAGGATTGGATCATTCTTTCGTAAGTAAAGCGAGTGGCATTGATAAAACCTTTTTGCCTCAAATCTTCCAGGCGATCAGGAGCGAGAAGATTTTCTGCAATAATAGTAGCGGCGGCCTCGTGTTCGGTGGGATCGAAGTAAACGGCTGCATCATCAGCGATAACAGTCATGGGGAGACGATTGGAGGTAAAGACGGGACAACCACAGGATTGAGCTTCAATAACGGGAACACCGAATCCTTCCTGAAAGGAGGGAAAAATTAAAGCAGTTGCTAGGCAATAAAAGGCGCGGAGATCCTCATCAGAGACGGTTCCTAATTCGATTACTTGTGCGGACAAGTTATTCTGATTAACAAATTCTCGCATCTCCGGCAGCAAAGGTTTTCCCATCAGGATCAATCGGCAATTTTCCAGACCGGGGAAAGCGATTAACCTCTTGAATATTTTCAGCAATCCCAATCGATTTTTATACCATTGGTCGCCCCCGACATGAATTAGCCAGGGACAATCACTATTAATGTTAAATTTGGCCACTAGATTTACCGCCGCTGCTCTTGTCATCGGACCGTATCCCTCACTCAAGCAATCCTCGATCACTTCCGTTTGTTCGGGGGTAATTTTGGTTAAACGGAGAACATCGGCACGAGTAGCTTCGGAAGAACAGACAACATATTTAGCCTGTTTGAATCCTCGCAAAATCATCGCCTGATACTGTTTTCCCGTCCAACTGGTGGGATTTTCAGGAATTTCTCCTAGGGCGGAACGAATCGCCAGCAGATCGTGACAGATCACAAAATATTTGCAATCTTTTAGATAGGGAGTTAAATAGGATAACGCCTGATCACAAATGCAGACGATATCGGCCCAATCAAGCTGCTGACGTAACTGCACTGGGAAAATAATTAACTTATCAATATACCCTAACCACTTGCCGAGTCCCTGGGGAGAGGATTTTAGTTGACCGAAAATAGGCTGTGCTTGCACTCGCCGAATTTCGTGTCCTTTTTGTCTGAGTCCTTTCTCCACTAAACCGACAAAACGATTGATACTGATCTGCCGATCATTAACGTAATTTCCTACTATTAAAACTTTCATGATTAGGCTCCAAAAAATCAATTTTTATGGCGGTAAAACTCTCAAACAGTCTCGAGGGAAATTCAGGGGTTAAGAACAATATTAGTCCCGCAAAATTTCCTCATACCTTTGTCCCGCTCGCTCCCAGGTGTACTCCGATTCCACCATCGCCCGGCCATTATGGGACAGTTGTTCTCGCAGAGAAGGATCATCGAACAACCTAGCGATCGCTGTAACGTACTCAGCAACGCTATTGGCGCGCAATGCCCTAGGGGGAATTCCCGCTGCTGCCACCGTTAAACCCTCTAAACCGCGATCGCTGGCTACAATCGGAATCCCAGCGGCCATGGATTCTAGGGTTTTGGTCTTGATTCCCAATCCCACCCGCAGGGGAACCACACCAACGGTTCCTCGGTGTAAATATTCCACTGTCGAGGGAACTGTCCCCGTCACGCTCACACCGGGATACTTGGCAAGTTCGAGAACTTCCGGCGCCGGGTTTGCCCCCACTAGGGTTAAAGTGGTATCGGGATATCGGTGTTGAATGACTGGCAAGACTTCTAAAGCAAAAAAACGGGCGGCATCGATATTATGGGTAGAACTCATGGAACCGACAAAGACCAAATTATGACCGCCGGGATCCCGAGGACGATAGGGAAACATGGCTAAATCCACGCCATTAGGCACGATAGCCACCTTTGCTTCTGGTAGAATTTGTAATAATTGTTCGCGATCGTAATCGGTAGTAGCCACTAATTGCGAAAACTTGGCACAGTAACGTTTTTCATACTGATAGAGTAAGGGCAGATAGAGAAAATCCCGCAGCGGATAGGCGGAGGCTCCTCTATCTAAATGATTGCGTGTCCAACCGTACACGGAACTGTGAATATCTACTACTGTTTTGACTCGCTGACGGTATTCCGGCCGGACAAAAATCTCGCTGATACTCTGAGCGCAGAGAATCACATCACATTTTTGCTGCTCGACGTATTCATCTACTCGCTCTTGAATGAGCGGCGAACGATAACTAAGAACACTAGCAGGGGTCATCTGTACTATTCCCTCCAGAAAGCGCCCTGTTTGACCGATTAGTTTTGTCAGTCCCTTGCCTGGAGCGGGAATTTGCTGGGGCGGAAATAAGACAAGATCATCGGTAAAGGTTTTGAGTTCTTCGATCTGAGTTTCCGTGACATTCTCCACCCGACGGGCGAACAGGGTGACATCATGGTTTTGATGAAGACATTTGATCAGGTTAAAAGTTCTCCCCTCGGTTGCCCCGCGACTAGGTGGATAGGGAAAGTTATTGCAAAAAAGGACTAATATTCTCATAATTCTGGTTCGGCAGCGGTTTTTGACAATAATTCTACCGTTTCCTTTAGTTGGCCATACACGGGAATCTCAACTGGGTATTTCTCGATCTCCCCAAGGGTGACTTTTCCTCGCCCTGTTAAGAGCAATACGGGCTGACAACCAGCTTCTAGGGCGCATTCTAGATCACTGGCCGCATCGCCGATAAACAACGAGCCGGCTAAATCGATTCCGTATTGGTGGGCGGCGGCCAGCAGCAGATAGGGGGAGGGTTTGCGGCACAGACAACCTTCGTCGGGATGGTGCGGGCAGATGGCAAGATCGTGAAAATGCACCCCCAATTGTCGGTATTCCTCGATCATGCGCCCGTGAATCGCCGCTAGATCATCCCAAGTGAAATAGCCCCTAGCAAGTCCCGATTGATTGGTAATGATGATCAGCAGATAGCCAGCATCCTGCCACTGTTTTAAGGCAGCCGCTGCCCCGGCGGGAATGCTCACCTGTTCTGGTTTACTCAGGTAGGGGATATAGTCGATAACTACCCCATCTCGATCGAGAAATAAGGCTTTGTTCTTTTTTGCTCTATCTTCGCTTTCGCGGTCAGAATTGCCAGGAGGTGGCGGAGATGGGTATTTGAGGTCGTCGTCATTGACGGAAATTGCGGGGAAAGGATTCATTATGTTGGACTTTTTCGAGTCGGGGACTAGAATTCTCAGTTCTTCTGTCAGGGACGAGAGCTTGAACCGATGGACAGACAAAATTTGCGGTATTGTCGCGATTTGTGCTAGTTTTCTCGGCTAAATTGCTTCTCTTTACTATCTAGATGTCAGAGTATAGCAATCAGGGCATATTATACGCCGTCAGGCCTTTGGACTTTTGATTATATCAGCAGTATTGTCATGAATTGTTAACATTTTTGTCGGGCCAAACAAAAGGCCAAGACTGGCAAGGGTTGAACCCCCCGCTCAGAAATCCCTCGTCTCGGCCAGAATAGATCAAAAGTTTATTTACAAACAAAACAAATTGTGCTAAGGTTGGGGCGTTTGTGGTATATTCCCAGAATAACTGGCAAAAGATCACTCTTTTGACTCGATCGCTCTAGGTTTCTCTAGAACTATCATTGACCTGTTTTTCTTGTCCCGTGATCAATTCTACCGTGCTAGGGTTTTTGTACCCAATTAATGGACAGCGATTCTGGTCTTTTGATACTATTCAATGTAATGACAGGATGATTGAGAGTTAAATTTATTCAACTAATAAAAATTGGAAAATCAAACCTATGCGAATGGTGGAAAAATCAAACAAAAAATTAGATAGTTTCCAGAGCGATCCCTCTCTGTCAATTTTAATCAAGACCGAATTGGAAGAAGCTTATAACCTGAAGAAAACCCTACTAACTGAGACAAAATATCTAGAAAAAATCCAAGAGATTTGCCACGTATGTATCCATGCTTATCGCAACAACCACAAAGTATTAGTCGCCGGTAATGGAGGCAGTGCAGCCGATGCTATCCATTTTGGCGGTGAGCTGCACGGCCGATTTCTCAAAGAAAGACAGTCTTTGCCAGTGCGCGTTCTCAATAGCGATATCGCCAGTTTAACAGCAATCGCTAACGATTATGGTTACGAATATATTTTTAGCCGCCAGATAGAAGCAGAAGGAAACCCTGGCGATGTGTTTATCGGTATTTCCACTTCGGGAAATTCCGCCAATATCCATCAAGCTCTCAAAGTTTGTCAAGTAAAAGGTCTCACTAGCATCGGTTTAACTGGGGCGAAGGGATTAGCTCTAGAGGAAAAAACCGATTATTGTTTGATGATTCCTAGTACCAGTACCCCGCGCATTCAAGAAGGTCATGGTTTTGTTCTCCATACTATTTGTTTAGCGATCGAAGAAGCGCTCTTTCCCAACTAAAATCTCCTAGCAAAAAATAAACCTAAACAGCATACCCATGATCATCAGAACCAAAGCTCCTTTAAGATTAGGTTTAGGTGGTGGCGGCACCGATGTCGAGCCTTACTGTAGTCTTTATGGGGGTTACGTTCTCAACGCTACTATCGATCTCTATGCCTACTGTACAGTCACGGAAATTACTGATAAACAAGTCATTTTTGTTGCCGCCGATCGGGGAGAACAACAAATAGAAACCCTTCAGTTTCCTCTCCCCTATAACGGCGTTCTCGATCTGCACAAAGCGGTCTATAATCGTTTGATTAAAGACTTTAATCAAGGGCAACCTTTACCGCTGCAAATCACCACCTTTTCCGATGCGCCGGCCGGTTCGGGATTGGGTTCTTCTTCTACCCTAGCCGTGGCCATAGTTAAAGCCTTTGTGGAACTGTTAAAATTACCCCTAGGCGAGTACGATATCGCCCATTTAGCCTACGAAATCGAACGAATTGACCTAGGCTGGTTGGGGGGTAAACAGGATCAGTACGCTGCCACTTTTGGCGGCTTTAATTTTATGGAATTTTATGAACAAGATCGAGTCATAGTTAATCCTTTGAGAATTAAAAATTGGGTGATCAATGAATTGGAAGTCTCTTTGATTCTCTACTATACAGGCATTTCTCGCTACTCATCTCAAGTCATTGAGGATCAAATTCAGAATGTCCAAGAAAAAAATGAGCAAGCGATCGCCGCTACCCATCAACTCAAAAAAGAGGCAATTCTCTTTAAAGAAGCACTGCTTAAATCAGATTTTATGGGGATAGCAGAAATTCTGAGAACTTCTTGGGAAGCGAAAAAGAAATTATCCAAATTAATTAGTAATCCGCAGATCGATCACATTTATCAGGTAGCTAGGGAAACCGGGGCCTATTCAGGCAAAATATCGGGGGCCGGTGGCGGTGGTTTTATTATCTTTATGGTCGATCCTACCAAGAAAATCGAAGTAACTAAAGCTTTGAAAGCAGCAGGAGGCCAAGTGATTAATTTTCATTTTACTAAATACGGAACCCAAGCATGGACATTATAACAAGCCAAGGCTCGATGGGGAAGGATTATCCCTATAACCCTAAAAATAGTTTTTAAAAGATTGGCAATAATTCAGATTTTTGAGGTGTATCTATGGACGTAATTATTCTGGCAGGTGGGTTAGGAACCAGGTTGCGATCAGTAATCAACACTTTACCAAAACCCATGGCTCCCGTTGCCGACAGGCCTTTTTTAGAATATCTATTAGATTACCTAATCTCTCAAAAAATTAGCAACAAATTTTTAGTTTCTGTTGGCTATGAATATCAGAAAATTATCGATCATTTTGGCGATAATTACCAGGAATACGAACTGAATTATCTGATAGAAGATACACCCTTGGGAACTGGAGGAGCGATCCGGTTGGCCTTAAATAAAATTGAAACCGAACAAGCATTAATTGTTAACGGAGATACCTTGTTTAATGTCAATTTATCCGCCCTAATTAATTTACATAATCAAAAAAAATCCCTGATAACCCTTGCTCTGAAGCCCCTAACTGACTTTGATCGTTATAATAATGTTCTCCTAGATGATGATCAAAAAATTATCGGGTTTGAATCCAAAAAATATCAAGATAAGGGCTATATTAATGGCGGCATATATTGTGTAGCAAAAAAAATATTGTCTGGCTTTGATCTGCCATCAAAATTTTCTTTTGAGGACGACTTTCTAAAAGTTTATACCGAGAAAATTCATATGTATGGCTTTATTTCTGACGAATATTTTATTGACATAGGCATACCTCAAGATTACGAAAAAAGTCAACAAGAATTACCCTCTGTCATCTCAAAATTATCCTTTTGAGAGAGTCTTGGTAGTCACCTAAGTTCAGAAAATTTGTGTTTGTATCCTTAAATTATTTCTAAATAAATTCACCAGAGATGCTTGCTAGTTTCAATCAACCGATATTATCTATTGTTAGCCCGACCATCGGAAATTTTTCCGAATATTGGTTACAACAACTTTTATCCGTGCAGGGAAATGTAGAATTTATCTTAGTTTATCCTCCCGGCATAACTGCAGCCTTCATAGCTGACCCACGAGTAAAAATTTTATACAGTCTCTACAAAGGAGAAACACCTCAAAGAGCCTTGGTTTTAATGAACGCTACCGGTCAGTTTAGATGAAGAAAAAATTAAAAGACCTTGACAATCTTCTTCGCAAAATCTTGATTATTCTCCTTTCGATCGAGCTTAGAAAAATTTTTTCCCAGTCCTTGACAACTTATGTTAAGTTGATAGTGGCAGTTGCAAGAAATTAACCCCCAGTTCTCACCTAGGAATTGTTAAGATGAGGAATTTTTTCTCGTCGGTTTCTAGTGGGAAGAATGGAGTTGAAGACGATTACCTGTCCAACTCGATCCCGGTCTCTTGGTAGAGTGACTGACCGATAAGCTCGATCTGTTTGCAGATTTAGCTAGTTTTCTCGTCGCTAGTCATTCAATGATCAATGGGGAAAGATCGAGCCTACCTAATTTTAACTATCTTCTCTCCTCCCTAATCAAACAATGCCTACCATGACCTTAGTGTTACCAATGATGTATTTACTGGTGATCTACCTCTTACTAGCGATCGCCAAAAAAGCTAAAATCAACTCCTAAACTGAAAAAGGCTGACGGCTATAAAACGGGGACAGGCAATTGACGCTCCCGTCGCGCTCAAGCGAGGGATTCTTGATTCACCGATGTGGACTTAGACTAAGTACCTTGCGATTCTCAACCCAGAGGTGGTTCTCTCCTCAAGCGTTAACTTTGGGTGCGCCCCACCCTAGTTGTATTTCTACAAAATTTGCTTTAATTGAAGTGTTAGCTTCAAATACTGCTTTGTCTAGTTCCTGCAAAGATTTTACCTACCTACAGGTAGAAACTAGAACATTAGGTAGAACCCCATATCTTTGATTGTCAAGGTGCAGATAGCGTAGTGATTAGACTACAGGGGTTTTTCAAGCGGTTGTTTACCCTAGCCGCTATACTTATATGGTAGCTATTTTTCGTGAGTACTTCAAGACCTTTAAAGGAAAAAACACTGCCAAGGCTAATGACCCCAAAAGAAGAGCAAGCGCACTTCGGAATACGCAACTAGAATGCCATTAACAATGTCAGAAGTCATTCGAGATTTCGCTCTTGAGACTAGACACTTATTTTTAGCTGTGGTTCGCTGTTCTATACTGGCCTTTGTTTCATCCCATCGGTAAAACCGAGGGTCTTCACCCGACATTGCAGATAAACCTTTTCTACCCGGGGAGAAAAACCGAGCCATTGACGAGATAAACGAGCAAAAGTGTCAGGATCACCGCTAACTGCGAAGTTGGTAGGTAGGGGTGTTTCGGGATTTTTTAGACCTAATAATTCTAGTTCTTTTTCCGCCGCTCGGACAACGGAAGCGGCGGGATCTACCAACCGCACGGAACTAGGTAAAAGACGACGTAAAACCGGGGAAAGATGGCGATAATGGGTACAACCATAGACCAGAGTATCAATATTTTCTGCTAGTAAAGGCTGAAGATATTCCCTAGCCACCTGCGTGGTGTAGGGGTCAAAAATGCGGTTAGCCTCGATCAAAGGGACAAATTCAGGACAGGGAATTTGCCAAACTTGGGCAGTAGGATCGATTTCTTGAATCGCTTGTTTATAGGCATTACTTTTAGCCGTAGCGGGAGTAGAAATCACCCCAATGCGCTTTCCTTTTTGCACGGCAGTTTTTGCCCCGGGTAAAATTACCCCCAAAATTGGTAAATCTTTAAATTCGGCCTGTACTTCTTCTAAAGCCAAGGCGGAACTGGTATTACAGGCCATAATCACCATTTTCACCCGGTGCTCGCTCATCCAAGTGAGAATTTCCCGGACAAATTCGATAATTTCCCCTTTAGAACGGGTTCCGTAGGGAAGTCTAGCGGTATCAGCGAAATAGAGAATCGATTCTTGGGGCAGTTGTCGATACAACTCCCTTAAAACGGTCAGTCCACCCACGCCACTATCAAACACACCAATCGGACTAAGTTGTGATTCTCTCATAGATATCGAGGAAAACGCTGATCTAAAGTAGCTTTATTTGATGATATTAAAACACGGATTTTTTGATTGGTAAACTAATGCTCCAATCATTTAATCATTAACGGAGATTTCGTTGAATATATTCAATAATACCCCTTGCGATCGCCGCCGCCATTTGTCGTTGAAAGTTGGCATTGGCTAATTTAGCAGCATCCTCAGCTCCAGTAACGAAACCCACTTCCACGAGGGTAGAGGGCATTTTCGAGGTTCTCAGCACATAGAAACGCGCCCGACGCACCCCCCGATCGCGCATATCGACACTGCGGACAATATTGCGATGGATGGTATCAGACAAACGGCGATCGCCGAAGTAATAAACTTCCAATCCGTTCACATCCGGTCGTGCTTTCCCCATAGAGTTAGCGTGGATACTGACAAATAGATCGGCATCGATCTGGTTAGCCAGATCCGTGCGACCTTGCAGGGTGACAAAAAAGTCGCTATCTCTAGTTAGACGCACATCGATGCCCTGTTGTTGCAGGATGCGGGTAACTTCTAGGGAAATGGGCAGAATTACGTTTTTTTCCTGAAGGCCACCAATTCCGATCGCCCCCGGATCCTTACCCCCGTGGCCCGGATCGATCACCACTAGAAAGCGGCTATTGCCTTGTCGGGGGGGATTAGGAGTGGGGTTAGAGGGGCGCGGAGGTGGGTTAAATTGCCCCGTATTTGGGGGTAAAGGGACAGGTATAGTGGTGGAGTCAGGAACCTGAGAAACGGGGCTAGAATTGGGGGAGGAAAGCAATTCTAGGGCTAGGGTTTGATTGCCCGTTTGAGTTAATTGTCCCAGTTGAAAACCCGCGGCCGTCTGTACCAAAATCAGCACCTTATTGGCACTTTCCTGACGTACCCGCAATTGATAGATGGGACTATGGCGGCCGAAGCGCGGACCGCGGAAAGACTCGGCTAACTTAGCATTTTCGATGCGTAGTTCATAGACACCATCCCGGTTAACAGTGCCGTTAGCTTTCAGGGGTAAATCCGCGCGAATTAAGAGGCGATCATTATTGCCCGTCAGATCGATCGAGGAGATGGTGGCCAAACGACTGCTAGAAGGGGGATTATTGGCAGTTTTCGCCGGGGGATTATTGGGACGGGGAGTGGGATTGGTGGACTGAGTCGGGGGAGGTGAGGAGATATTATCCACGGAACCCAGACCGCCCCTAGGCAGTAAAACCAAACCACCAAAACGACTATAGAGAGCTTGCCAATCGGGACTATCCTTATTAACGCTCAGGGAAATCTTGGCCCGTTGATTGGCAGTCTGACTGAATTGAATATCACCGACCCCATAGCGATTGACGGGGATAGTTTGACCGGTGAGACTGCTGGGTAAAGTGGCCCCGGGTAATTCAAATTCGATTTTTTTGCCGTCCCGGCTGCGTTGACTGCGGATCGATCGCTCATCACCATTTTGCTCTAAACGGACAAAAAGACCATTGCGAGTGACCTGAAAATCATCGTTGTTGTCCGTCTGGCTAACTGGAGGTGGGGGAGTGGGACGGGTGGAACCGCGATCGGGGGGAGGTGTGGGGTCAGGGGTGACGGGTGGTTGCGTTTCCTCCCTAATCGGTTGGGGTTCTGGCAATTCCACTGTCCATTGGGTGGGCGAAATTCCGCGAATTTTTACCTGTTGAGGATCAAAGGTGTAGCCTGGGGCCAATTCAATCACTAAACGGGTAGTTTCCGCATCAAATTGACCAATACGGACACTTCTGACGATATTGCCAATGGGCCGGTTAATATTGGGTTGCCCTAACTTGATCCCGGGCAGATCGATCACGATCCTGGTGGGGTTAGTGATCATTTGCGCTCGCGGTTGCACTCGATTGTCGGTGGTGAAGACCAGACGATTCTCATTGGTGTCGAATCGCCAAAAGACGAGCTTGCCTGCCCAAGCAGGGGCTGCCACCAGCAACCAAGTTAATGCGCTTAGGAATAACCAATGAAATCTCACGCTCGATGCTCCCGTTGCTCAGTTATCAATTACCTTTTTTCGGTAAAAATGGACAATTTTGTCGATTTTTGGCCATCCATAGCTCCGTTAATGCTCTGAGAATGACTATCAATAAAAACAAGCTTATGGGACGTTGGAACAGTCTGCTATGTTTCTGATCAGTTATCAGGGATCAGTTATCAGGGATCAGTTATCAGTTATCAGTTATCAGCTTCTGAAGGCAATAGGCAAGAGGCTCCAAAAAAGAATCTGGCAATTCTCCTACCTAAAAATAAGGTTAGAAACTAAGTACATCAAAGCTTTTAGCTTAACAAATTAGGATTTAGATTCGGCCCTTGTTATCAATGAAAAGACGGCACTGTTAGTGCCACTTAAATACTGGTAACTTATACACTGCCACTGGTAACTGCTCACTGCTCACTGCTCACTGATTGAGGGCTGGCGGTAGGTTCTTTAAATACTAACCTTAACAGGGGCGGAGCGATAAAGGTAGTCAAGATCACCATCATAATAATGGCCGCATCGGCAGCGGGGGATAAAGCGCCACTAGCAGCCCCGACTCCGGCAAAGACTAAACCCACTTCACCCCGGGGAATCATGCCAACTCCGATCGCCAAGCGATTGAGTTTTTCCTGACTGAAAACTGCTAACCCCGTCACCACTTTACCAAAAATAGCGACGACAATTAGGAAAGCGGCCAAGACTAATCCTTCTCGATTGGTGGGAATAGCGGGATTAAGGACACTTAAATCGGTTTTTGCCCCCACACAGACGAAAAATATCGGTACAAATAAATCGGCGATCGGGAACACTTGTTCTGCCAATTCCGAGCGCTTTTCCGTTTCCCCTAGGACCAGGCCCGCGGCAAAGGAACCGAGAATCGCTTCTAGTTGGATAACTTGGGCAATATAGGCAAGAATAAAGGCGAAAATCAGGGAAACTAAGAGCAATTGTCCCCTAGTTTTCATGCTATTAACTAATTGAACGTAAAAGGGGCTTAAAAAACGACCGATCAGGATCGCCCCCACCACAAAAGCGCTGGAACTAATAACTAGATAAATTACTTTGCTAATCTGCACTTCTCCGGTCTTCACCAAAGAAGCAACGACAGCGAGGATGATAATACCGAGAATATCATCGAGAACCGCTGCCCCGATGATAATTTGACCTTCTTTGGCCGATAACTGCCCTATTTCTGCTAAAACCTTGGCGGTAATGCCGATACTGGTAGCGGTTAAAGCTGCCCCGGCAAAAATAGCGGGAATGGTGGCCAGATGAAAGATATAGATTAAACCCAAAGTACCCACCAAAAAGGGAACCGCAACTCCCACCACTGCGACGACGGCTGCCTGCGGACCGACGCGAATTAATTCCTGCAAGTCTGACTCTAAACCGATCTCGAACAGTAGGATAATTACCCCCAATTCCGAGAGGACGGAAATCACCTCACTGGCAGCACTAAAAACGGCGGGAGATTGCTCCGGGGTGAGGGGGGAAGTGGATTGTAGGAAGTGAATTAGGAGAGAATCCTCGAATCCCGCTCCTCCTTCCGGAAAAACCAGTAATTTTAGGGCAGAAACCCCGATAATCACGCCACCGACTAATTCTCCTAACACGGGAGGCAAGTTCAATCGGACGCATATTTCTCCCCCCAGTTTACAGGCGAAATAAATAACGGTCAAACTCAGCAGCACGCAGGCTAAAACTAAGGCACTATCGGCAGTTTCGGCTGTAGCTGCTGCGGCTAACAGGGGAATGTTAAAACTCCAAGCGGAAGAAAGGAAAGGCTGTAGTATCATCGCTCGCTCAAAATTACTCTCAATACTCTAACAAGCTTGCGGCCCATTCAGTCATCCCTGATCAAAGTTTGCCCTTTGTCCAGCTTCTACGACTAGGGTGGTTTCATAAAAAAAGAGAATAAACTACAGAGTGTAAATAGGGTTTGCGGCAAAAAGTTATTGAAAAGCACAGGTCTCTTAATCAATGATTTCACTTAGCTACAAGCATAAGCTTTAGTTGTTGATTAATCCCTAAGTTATAACTTATCGTAATCATTGACCGAGAAAAAGTGCTGTTTTTCCATTTCAGACATAAAAAAGCCCAAAAAACCTGCCTCAACAGGTTAGAAAGATTCATGACTAAAAAAGTAATAGCAATCGCTGAAAAGGAAGTATGAGGAAGTTTAGCCA
>NZ_JADBSA010000130.1:0-6110 GCF_020246945.1 Microcystis sp. M113S1
GGCGATGATGAAGCAGGTGGTGGCGGTGAGCAGGGTGGGGATCATGATGACACCGAACCAACCGATGTATAAACGGTTGTTGGTGCTGGTGATCCACTGACAGAACTGCTCCCACAGGGAGGCGCTTTCGCGCTGTTGTAGGGTGGTGGTCATTGGTTTATGATTCCTATTAAGTTGTCGAGGTACGATTGATTGATGATGTCTCTATCTTAGAGATTTTGTAACGGTTTGTAAAGGGGGTTGACGATATTGTTACTTATGTCATTGATAAGCTGGGGTTATGAAATGGGTCGGCTGCGGTCCGGTCTTTTCTGATCTAAGATTGAAGACATGACTCGACAACCTCACGATCAGTTTGCCAAACAATACCTAGAAGAATTGCTGTCTCCCCTGGGAAAGGTGGAAGTTAGCAAAGAAGTGGCGGATGAAACCCGTCAGGTGGATGTTTTCTTCTCTCCTCACTCTAATATGCGGGGAAATGCTCAATCTTTAGGTCTTTTAGGGCAAATGGTGACAACAAGCACTTTGCTTGAGCCTTTTCGCAATGCTCCCAATCGAACGGAAATTCGCAACTGTATCTTAAAATTGTTTTCGATTTTCGCTGAACTTCAACGGAAAGGGAAACGGGAAAAAACTGAGTTAAACGAGGATAACCTACCTAAATTGTGGATTTTGGCTACTTCTATTAGTTTGCACATCCTAGAGGGTTTTGATGCTAAATTAGAACTAGAAAACTGGACAGAAGGGATTTACTTTTTATCTCCCTCTCACCGAACGGCAATTATAGCGATTAATCAGTTACCTATTACCCCAGACACCTTACTGTTAAGATTGTTGGGACGAGGGAAAACCCAAAGCCAAGCGGTGAGAGAGTTGCTTGAGTTGCCTTTTGGCGATTCCTTCCGTCAAAATGTCATGGAATTATTGATCAGTTGGCGTGTGAGTGTTGAAATTAACAATCTTTTAGAATCAGAAGATAGGGAGGTATTTATGGCTTTATCTCAATCTTATTTAGAGTGGAAAGAGGCGACCAAACGGGAAGGACTTCAACAAGGACTTCAACAAGGACTTCAACAAGGACAACGACAAATTATTGAAAATTTAATGCAAGTGAGGTTTGGAGAATTGGATGAGTCTTTGATAAAAGTTATTGATGAGTTGCTCAAGTTATCACCGATGGAGTCTAGTCGCCTTTTGTTAGAGTCTTCACGGGAAGATTTAATCAGACGATTCCTCTCTGAATAAATTAATTAAGGTTCTTCAGTTTGTTTTATGCAAGGGACGGGGGTTATAAGGGATGTAACCCTTATATAGAAAGGCATTTAGCGATTTTTGTCAATTGTTTTTGTCTAGAGCGAACTAATCAATTAAGTCTCTTCCCAGATAAGGATTTAGTCGATTTATACCCCTCCTATCGAACCATAACAAGTAACGAAGAGCCAGTTATAGTCATTTCAGATAAGTCTGATACACTCTAGACCGACAAAACCATTGTGAACTCTGGGATTAATATTCTCAATTTTAATTGAAATGGCTATACCTTACTGACCGCCTTCTATTCTAGATAATCCCCTAAAAAGACGAGTTTATTCTTGATATCTTCGGCAGAGCGGGTAGCGATTAAATTGGCAAGAGCCTTTACCTGTTCTCCCACGGAATATCTTTGCTTTGCGGCCACAATAATTCCCGTATGGCTGATCGAGCGCGTCATATAGGATTTATGCAATCGACAAAAATCGCCTACATTAAAAGTATAAATTACCCGACCTTGCTGGGTTGCCCAAACCAGTTGATCGGGATCGGGTAGCTGAATGTTTTTCGCTTCCCAAGTGGTAATTACATCAATCTTCAGATTCCGCAAAGCTTCCACGACCGAGCGTTGACCCGCATCTTCATCAAGGTAGAGACGGATTTGACTCATTACAATTCACCGGCTCGATATCGGGATTCCCAGTCTTCACAATCGGCTCGGTAAGCATCGATATCGGCTTCTATCTGTTCTTTATTCGCGTGATAATACGCTAGAGCGCTATAAATTTGAGCCAGATTTAACTGAGGATACTCTTTAGCGATCGCTTCGGCACTCATTCCCGTTTTATGATCCATGACTAAACTTTGAATCGTGATTCTAGTTCCTGCGATCCGGGGACGAGCATTACAAATATCCGGACTAGCAACAATAAATTCGCTAATATCGATGCCTGTAGCCATATTTTCGCCTAAAGAAGTCCCTCTCATTGTAGCTCGATTGATACATCCGAACAACAAAAAAGCCCCCCTTTCAATGATTTAGACGCTAACTGATTGAGATGCCAAAAATAGGTAATTTATGGACTTTCTCATCAAAGTTAGGTTAGATTATGACCATTTCTTAATTAAAAAACCCACCAGAGAAAACAGCCCTAACCCTAAAATAGAACTAGGCTCCGGTACAGATGGATTGGGGGGATTAGTTTGTCCATCTAAACGAGCGAGCCAAGCTTCATTATTACCACTAGGATTAATTCCCCATCCCACGATAGACAGTCCATCCGCGGAAATTCCAGTCGCCTCGCTCAAAGTCCAACCCGTTAAATTTAAACCATAATCATTAGTTAAAACCTGTTTTAAGTTCCGCATCCCTTGGCTACTATTCCAGATAAATGCCTCATTACCATTAGCACTATTTCCATAACCAACCACAACAGACCCATCTTCTGATACTCCCAAAGCACTACCCACTGAAAATCCCCCCAGACAAGTCCCCTAGTCCAACCATTCCCGTCCCTTGCGTCCAACGGAATGCCTCATTACCATTAGCACTATTACCATAACCAACAACAACAGACCCATTTGCTGATACTCCATCAGCGTAGCTACTGAAACTCCCCCCCGGTAAGTCCCCTAGTCCTACCATCCCCGTCTGTTGTGTCCAACGGAATGCCTCACCACCATTAGCACCTATGCTGTAACCAACAACAACAGACCCATCTCCTGATGCTCCCCTTGCATCGCTAAAAACACTCCCCCCGGACAAGTCCCCTAGTCCTACCATGCCCGTCCCTTGCGTCCAACGGAATGCCTCATTACCATTAGCACTACTACCTCGACCAACAACAACAGACCCATCTGCTGATACCCCATTAGCGTAGCTATAGAAACTCCCCCCAGATAAGTCCCCTAACCCCTGAAAAGAGGCGGCCTGTGCGGGGAAAGCTACCCCGATCGCACCCAATCCGATCCCTACGCTGATATAATGGCCTAGTGTCCTGTTCATAACTTAATAAAAGTCCAAAAAACTAAGTGATTCTTACAATCTAGATGTTCACTTTGGTTTTGTCTGTGGGAATTTGTGGCCATTTTGGATTTTCTGATAAAATCATTTTTGTGGGATAAAGTGGGATTTAGTGGCAAAAAGGAGGGCAAGGATCATAAAACAAGCCTAAATTTGATTTTTAGGTTCGATCCCCCCTAGCCCCCCTTGAAAAGGGGGGAACCAGACTCAAAGTCTCCCTTTTTAAGGAGGGAACCAGACTCAAAGTCTCCCTTTTTAAGGAGGGAACCAGACTCAAAGTCCCCCTTTTTAAGGAGGGAACCAGACTCAAAGTCCCCCTTGAAAAGGGGGGAACCAGACTCAAAGTCCCCCTTTTTAAGGGGGATTTAGGGGGATCGAACTAGCGAAGCTTATAACTAGTAACTTGGGTTAATTTAAATGCAGAACAAATTACTAAATCAAGAGGTTAATCAGTAAAAAAAGGCAAAAAATGGAAGAATTATTAGAGTTAAAAAATCTAATACTAGCTGGCAATATTCCCGATGCCTTGCTCCTGGTAGAGGAAATGACAGAAATGAGTAAGGATGATAAGCTCAATAAGATTTTTAGCTTTAGTATTATTGTCTTATTACATCTGATTAAACAGCAAGCAGAAAAACGCAGTACACGCTCATGGGAAACCTCTATTTCTAATTCTGTTCGACAGATTCAACGCATTAATCAACGACGTAAAACTGGAGGAAATTATCTAACAATTGAAGAATTAAAAGAAACCCTAGATGATGCTTATTCTTCAGCTTTAAGACAAGCGGCATTAGAAGCTTTTGAGGGTATATATAAACCCGAAGAAATTGAAGCTATGATTGATAAAAATAAAATTATTAATCAAGCATTGGAATTGATATTAATCGATTAAGTAACAGGTGACAGTCGGAAACAAATCAGGAGGTTTAAATGTCAGAAACAGTTGCTTAAAGATTAGCAGCCTGTTTAAAAACCTTAACGGAGGAAAATTAATGATTAACTTAGAACAAATTCAACAAGATATTAACCAATTACCTGAAGAAGCACAAAACTTACTGATTGATTTTATTGAGTTATTAAAAAAACGCTATTCTTTAGCAAAAAAGCCAGAGATTGCAGCAAAAATAAACCCTGAAGCTCAAAGTACCCTAGACATTTTAAAAGAATCTGGATTAATCGGTTGTATTAGTGCAGAATCCGACCTTTCTACTAATTATAAATCCGTTCTCAAAGAAGGATTAAAAGCTAAATATGATCATCGTTGATACTGGGTTCTGGGTGGCTTTATTTAACAATAGAGATCAATATCATCTAATAGCACAGCAAACCTTAGCACAGTATTCTTCTCAACCACTAATTACAACTTGGTGTGTTTTAACAGAAAGTTGTCATCTTCTTTTACAACGTTCTCCAAATCTCTATACAGGAGTTGAAAAACAAATAAAATTAATGAACGTATTTGAGAGACATCCCCAAAAATTTCTATTATTTCACCTTGAAAATACTCATCTAGAAAGAATTCAAGACCTTATGAAACAATATCAAAGTCTGCCAATGGACTTAGCCGATGCCTCCCTAGTTATCTTAGCAGAAGAGTTAGGAAATGGACGTATCTTATCAATTGATAATCGAGATTTTAATACCTATCGCTGGAAAAATAAAAAACCCTTTATTAATCTTTTCTCAAATTTCTAGTTAATCAGTAGTCCGTAGCGAATATGTCAGATTTTTAAATATAGTGCGGGGTTCAATTCATAAATTAGAAACTTATCTTCTCTTATCTGGACGGATAGGATTAGGTGAGCAAAAAGAGATAGAGATAATAGTTGATATCTTGCAAGAGGAAAGTAAAATGATTATTAGTCTGATAAAAAAACGAGAAAACTAAAATATGTTCCCTTATCTTAACCAGCAATCTAAATGTTCTACCACTTACTTATATGGATATTAAAACCCTTTTAGAATGGACAGATAAACAGGTATTAGAGAAAACCGGTAAACATCTTGATTCGTTGCAAGAATCCATCTTACAGGGTATTTGGGAACATCAAGATTATGAAGAAATTGCCAAAGATAATCAGCGCAGTTATGACCATATAAAAAAAGAAGCATGGAAATTATGGCAACTGTTATCAGGTGTTTTTCAAGAAGATATAAAAAAGTCTAATGTTCGTTCTATTTTAGAAAATAAAGCTTCATCTACTATTTATCACTTTGTTAACTATCATTGTAATAATATCGGCAATAACCATATAAATATCTGTAGAGAAAATAATCCCTACTCAGAAAACAACTTAAAAAAGTCTTCAAATTTCCCAGATAATGATCATCAATCCCCCATAATTAACCTAACAAAAGCACCAGAATTAAGGTATAACTATGGACGTAACTTAGAAATATCAACCTTAAAAGAGTGGCTAGATAATAAAACTCGATTAATTACCATTTATGGGTTAAGTGGAATCGGAAAAACAGCTTTAACCCTTAAATTAGTTTCAGAAATTGCCCCACAATTTGATTATATTATTTATCGCAGTCTGGAAAATATTCCTCAATTAATCGCTCTCAAAGATGATCTAAAACAGTTTTTCAGCCAATCTCTATCAACCCCGTTACCTGATATAATAGATTATCTAAGCTCCTATCGTTGTTTAGTTATTCTTGATGATGTGCAGAATATTTTTAAACAGGGTGAATTAGCAGGTAAATATTTAAGCGACTGTCAGGATTATCATAAATTTTTTCAGCAAATTGCTACCACATCTCATCAAAGTTGTCTAATCTTAATCAGTTGGGAACAACCGAGAGAATTTATTACTTTAAAATCAGATAA
>NZ_JADBSA010000131.1:0-12390 GCF_020246945.1 Microcystis sp. M113S1
TGGTCAATTACCTAATTTTCAGGGAAAAAGTCCCTGAATTTTCCCCCCAATCACTCCAAGGGTCGGCACTTTTTGAGGGAAAAAAAGTCTAAAAACCTTGTTGGATAAGGTTTTTAGATTTATTCAGCAAACCCTAATTATCTAAAAGCAAAGGTCGCAGAAAACCGCCATAATTCTCGTCATCTGTACCGATAAAGACTTCTATTTTACCTCTAGGAGATTCTCTGGTGGTCACCGCTTCCACTTTGGAGCCGTCTATTTCTGCAATTTTTTGGGGATTAGGGGCAATAATTAGGCTATTATCAGCTTTAACTTGACCAATACGGTAAACAGCACTTCTAAACACTCCCGCACTATCTGGATCGTAAGCGGAAGCTATGTAGATATTACCTTGCTTATCTACGGCTAAATCAGAGATGGGGCGAATATTTTTACCACTACCAAAAGGACTCCGAAAAGTTACCGACTGAAATTCCCCGAATTTTAAGGGATTGAACGAGATATCCGTCCAGCGAATCTTTGTACTCTCTTGACTATCGGCCCGTTCTGCGTAGATAAATAGATAACGATCGCCCTGCCGACTAACAGCGATCGCCTCTACATTTTCTACTGGAATTGGCCAATTTATTTGCTCAACTATCTTGACTTTTTGCTGGTTATATGCTAGTAAAAATAGTCTTTGAAAAGGTTTTTTCTCGCCACTTTCAGCCAACAAAAATAAATTAGTTTCTGGGATAGAAGTAATACTTTCGAGATCGTTACTCAATCCCTCTGGTTTTGGCCAATCTACCCTTAAAACCTGCCATAATAGCGGTTTTTCCTGGGTAGGTAGCTGTAAAAGACTCAGCCTTGCTTGAGATGGATCACTATTTTTGCCCTTATTTTTGGCATCGTGAACCCCTAGAAAAACATCTCCTTCCACCCAAGCTAAACCACTGAGATCTGGGAGATAAGTCTCCAGTCGTCTCGATGCTTGGGCAAAAGAGACTTGAGTGGCCGAAAAAAAGAAAACTAGGACTAAAATCGCTGAAAAAACAGTTTTTAATCGGCTATTCTTGCTAAAAAATGCTCTCTTCTCTAACACCTATTCCCTAACCCCCAATATCACTGATTAACTCCTCCACCACGCAATTTAAACCGACGGAATGGGAAGCTTTGCATAAAATGCGATCGCCGAAATCGATCACTTCCTTTAAACGATTAATTAAATCTGCGTGAGTTTGAAAACATTCGCAATCGACCCCAGTAGCAGCCTCAGCAATAAACTTAGCTTCCGGGTCATCTACCAAGACAAACAAGCGATCTATGCCTAGTTTTTGCACCCTCTCACCGACTTGGCGATGTAATTGCTCCGAAAAAAGCCCTAACTCCTTCATCGTGCCTAAAACAGCAATATGACGCTGACCGGGGGTAGCTTTCAGTAAATCCAAGGCCGCTAACATTGATTCTAGACCGGCGTTATAGGTTTCATCGAGGAGTAGGATATCTGGCTCTAATTGGTAACGTTTAGCCCGACCACTGGGTAAATTAACTTTAATTCCCTGTTGCAAAGAAGTCCAATCGATGCCTAAAATTTTCGCTACGGCCAAGGCCGCCATAAAATTTAAAGCATGATGACGACCGGATAAAGGTAAGTTAAAATCTAGTCCATTTACTCGTAAAGTAGTTAAATCCAGTAATTTACCGACTATATCGCCGCCAGAGAAGCCATAGGTAATTGTTTCCCCCTGCCATACCCGTTTAGCTGTTTCGGTAAGTAAAGGGTGATCGTAGTTAAGAACCGCTATACTACTAGAAGGGGACTCGGCCAATAACTCGCATTTGGCCTCTGCGATCGCTGATTCCGAGCCTAAGCGACCGATGTGAGCGGTTCCCACATTAGTAATCACTGCGATCGTCGGTCGGGCGATTTGAGCGAGCAGGGCAATTTCTCCCCTTCCCCGCATTCCCATCTCGATTACGGCACTATCGTGAGTTTCATCCAGTTCGAGGAGAGTTTTCGGCACTCCGATCTCATTGTTATAATTAGCCAGGGTTTTATGTACCTTTCCCTGGGTTGCTAATACCGAGGCGATTAATTCTTTAGTGGTGGTTTTCCCCACCGATCCTGTAATAGCAATCACGGGTATAGTAAATTGATTCCGCCACCAATGGGCTAATTGCTGATAGGTTTCTAGGGTATTCTGGACCAGGAATACAGGAATATTTTTAGAGTAATTTAACGAAACTGGCTGATCGACAATCAATGCCGCCGCTCCTTTTTCGATAGCCATATCGATAAAATCATGACCATTAAAATTATCACCTTTTAATGCCAAAAATGCTTGTCCTGACTCAATACTACGGCTATCAGTATTAATGCCAGATACTAAACTATCGGGACTAAAACTTATGTCACCATTATCTTGTAAGGACAATAATTGAGCTAGTTGATTGAGGGATAAATGACAGGCCATAGACAATAAAAATACTTAGGAGTAAATTCCGAATTATCTAGAAGATGGATTTAGGTTGAAATGTGACTTAGATCACATCCAAGTGGGGTTTCTTTTCGCTAACTTAATTAGCAGGGTATGCTGCCTAAATTTTTAGTAATCTGGGCATAGTCCGCAAGCTTGGCTGGGTAAGCCAAGGGGAATTTTCCCAAACTTGCCAAGCTAAAATGGAGCGACTCGATCAGTACAATGACCCAAAATAGGGGTATCCTAAGAAGGGAGCATCTACTATCTAATCACAATTGACCCCTTTATGGTCATAGCCCTAAAATCCATCCGCTTACTGATTTAGGAGGGCTGAATCAAATAACCATGGCTAGTCTAAACACTGGACAAAGACAAACAAGAGAGGAAGAACAGCTACTATACGATTATTGGCTCGACCGCGCCAGGACCGATTCCCCCGAGCAATTAATCGAGGATTTTTGTCGTTTGTTTATCGAAGGTGGGGGCTATCGAGAAGCTCCTATTTATTTAGCCCTAGAGCGTCTTGTCAAGGCTAAGGATGCCGAAATACGTTTTTATCATTTCTTTAACCGCTGCTGTCATATTTTAGTGAATCGATGGCAAACACAGCCCACCCATCAGCCAGCAATTCCGGAATTGGTATCGCTATTGGAAAATTTGCCCTCCCCACGTCCAGGAGATTACAGCAGCCCCAGTAATTTGGGCCATCTGGTCAAAAAATTTACCCTCTCGGATGACTACGTTAGGCTGCAGCGTCTGGCGAGAATTATTAGCGGCAAATACAGCGAAAAAACCGCCGCTTCCCTGGGAACCCTGATTAGTCGTTATCCCTATCTCTATGATTACTATTTACTCGGTGATGAAAGTCCCCGAGAACAGCGACAAACCGTTAGACGTATTAAAGTGAAAACCGAGAGGCGTTTCGAGGTAAATCTCTCTCGTTATGTCACCTATCAGGTACGTTTGGCTCAGGCGGCCCATAGCCCAAAAATCAGGGAAGAAGCGGGGAGAATCATTCAACCGGTAGAAAATCCCACCCTGCTCAATGATAAGTATCTAAATCGCGCCCTCAAGTATTATCTGGGGACGGTAGCAGGAAATTATACTCATAAGGCTCTTTCGCAAAATTTTCTGGCGAATACAGTTTATACCCCTACCTATAAAGAGTTTAAAAATGACCTCTACGATTATCTGATTACCTCCTTAGACTACGACAAGGGGCAATTTAACAAAAAACTCGACGATATCCTGCAAAATACTCTACCCCACTGCGATCAACAAAAACCGAGTGAATTTCTCATGCTGCGTACTTCTAGCCAACTGTTAAATTATCTGGTGGTGGAAAGCGGGCAAAAACCCGATCATTACATTTTTATGGATATGATCACCAATATGGGGGTAACTCCGACTGTGGGGTTATTGCTCAAGTTGATTTTGATCTGTCCCAAGGCAAAACCCCACTTAGATAAACGTTTTTCGATTCTATTTAACCACTACGAGAGTTATTCTTGCGATCAAGTGCCTTGGTTGGTTAAATCCCTAGAAAATCTGCAAATAGCTTTTAGTATTCATTTCGGCCAAGCTGATTTGTCCTGTCTCCGTCAAATCCAGTGATCAGCTGTTCGCTATCTAAATTACTTGTTAAGACTGTCTATGAGAGGAGAAGGGGGGAAGTGGGGAAGTGGGAAGTGGGGAAGTGGGGAAGTGGGGAAGTGGGGAAGTGGGGAAGTGGGGAAGTGGGGAGATGGGGAGACCACTTCGTGCGCGTTGCGGGGGGAGAATAAATAGAAATAATCTGCTGCCTCCGTTCGGCTGATCTCACGGCCGAAGCCTGCCTCCTGAATCCGTCAAATCGATTAAAAAGTTAAGTAATCTCAACTTCTAGCCAATGGTGACCCGGAGCTAGGGGATAATTAAACCATCGTCATTTAGGCTGCGTTTATCCGTGAAAATTATCGTTATCGGCAGTGGTGGTCGAGAACACGCCTTGGCTTGGAAACTGCTGCAATCGCCCGAAGTAGAACAAGTGTTCTGTATTCCAGGTAATGGGGGAACGGCAATTTTACCTCAATGTGAAAATATCCCCATAGCAATGGAGGATTTTGCCGAAATTAGCCGCTTTGCCCGAGAAAATTGCGTCGATCTGGTGGTTGTCGGGCCAGAATATCCCCTCTCCCTTGGCATTACCGATCATCTTCTGGGCCAGGAAATTGCCGTTTTTGGCCCCACACAAACCGGGGCCTTAATTGAATCGAGCAAATCCTGGGCAAAAGAATTAATGAGCGAAGCAGGAGTTATCACCGCCGCCTCGGAAACCTTTACCGATGCAGAATTAGCAAAAACTTATATCCGAGAGCAAGGAGGGCCAATTGTGGTGAAAGCTGACGGATTAGCCGCAGGAAAAGGGGTAATTGTCGCCGAAACCGTAAATACAGCCCTAGAAGCGATCGATGATCTTTTTACCAGTGGCTTTACTAAAGTCGTGGTGGAAGAATTCCTAGAGGGGGAAGAAGTGTCGATCCTCACCCTCACCGATGGGATCAGCTTTCGTTCCCTGCTACCCGCCCAAGATCACAAGCGCATCGGTGAAGGCGATACCGGCAAAAATACCGGCGGTATGGGAGTTTATGCCCCCGCACCCATAGCCACCGCCGCTATTATAGAAGCGGTGGATCGGGACATCCTCGCCCCTATCGTCGCCACCCTACAAAAACGCGGCATTGACTATCGGGGAGTCCTCTACGCCGGTTTAATGATTTCCCCCGCCGGAGAGCCAAAAGTTCTCGAATTTAACTGTCGTTTTGGCGATCCCGAAACCCAAGCGGTTTTACCCCTACTGGAAACTCCCCTGGCACCGCTGCTGCTGGCTTGCGCTCAACAAAAATTAACTGATTTCCCCTCTTTACAATGGCGATCCGGTAGTGCCGTTTGTGTGGTGGCCGCGTCTGCCGGTTATCCCGACCACTACGAAAAAGGCCGGTTGATCACTGGAATTAAGGCCGCTGAAACCGCAGGGGCGATCGTTTTCCACGCCGGCACGGTTTTAAAACACGGCGATATCTTCACCGATGGCGGCCGCGTCTTGGGTGTCACGGCTATGGGGTCGAATTTTAATCAGGCGATCGAACTTGCCTATCAATCGGTGAAAAGGATACACTTTGAGGGCATCTATTATCGTCGTGATATCGGCCACCGGGTAAGGGAAAAATAAGGGTCAGTATTTAGGTAGGGGTAAGGGGGAATAGTTAGGGGTTTTGAGGATTAATTTATTAGCCAATTTCCCTTTTTTTCCGAATCTCTCACCGCTAATCCTCACCTGATGCCAAACCTCTTTCTAGGGCAATCCCTGACAAAAGCGCATCTGATTTGTCAAAAAACCAGTAACTATTGATAAAATCATGAAACTGAATCGCCCAACCAAATTGCCATCCCTATGCGAATTTTGCTCTATTCTTATAACTATTACCCCGAACCGATCGGCATCGCTCCCCTGATGACAGAATTAGCGGAAGGATTGGTTAAAAGAGGTCATCAAGTCAGGGTTTTAACCGCTTTTCCTTGGTATCCTAATAGTGAAATCGATCCCGAATACCGAGGAAAAATCTATCTAGAAGAAGAACGAAATGGTGTTAAAATTCAACGTTCCTACGTCTGGGCGCGTCCCCAAAGAAGTTTAAAAAATCGAATTTTCTTTGAATTGAGCTTTGTTTTTTTGAGTTTCTTTCAGGCTCTTAAAGGTGAAAAACCCGATCTAATTTTCTTAACTGTCCCCGGATTACCCGTTTGCGTTCCCGCCGCTTTATTGAGTAAATTATATGGCGTGCCGATTATTCTAAACTTACAGGACATTTTGCCCGATGCGGCAGTTCATGTGGGATTATTAACTAATGAGAAAATGATTAAGGTTTTTAGTAGTCTCGAAAAATTTGCCTACCGAACTGCCAGCAAAATCTCAGTTATTGCCGATGGTTTTACCAAAAATCTCCTAACTAAAAATGTGCCGAGTCAGAAAATTATTGAAATTCCTAATTGGGTGGATGTAAGCTTTATTAAACCTCTGCCGAAAAACAATAATTATTTTCGCCAAGAAAATCATCTTGAGGGCAAATTTGTGGTTTTATATTCTGGCAATATTGCCCTAACTCAACCCCTAGAAACCCTGATCGATGCTGCAGTTTACTTAGTTGATATCCCTGAGATTAAAGTGGTAATTGTTGGTAAAAAAGAAGCACTCGATCGCCTAGAAAAGTATCGCCAACAACAGGGGGCCAGTAATGTGCTTTTATTGCCCTTTCAAACCCGGGAAAAATTACCAGAAATGTTAGCCGCCGCCGATGTGGGTATGGTGATGCAAAAACATAACGTTATTTCCTTTAATATGCCGTCCAAAATTCAGGTATTATTAGCTAGTGGCCGTGCTATCATTGCTTCTGTTCCCGCCGATGGAACCGCCGCTAGGGCGATCGAGCGTAGTGGTGGTGGTTTGGTGGTTACTCCTGAAGATCCAGAGGCATTAGCTACGGCTATTTTAAAGCTATATAAAAACCCAGATTTAGCAACTATACTAGGAGAACAGGGACGACAATACGCGGAGGAAAATTATGCCTTTGAAAAGACTTTGGATCAATACGAAAAGCTTTTTTCTCAAGTAGTTAGTTAATAATTAGGGTATAGGGATTAGGGATAGGGAAATGGGGGAATAGGGAAATGGGGGGGATAGGGGAATTTCAACTAAAACCCTAAAACCCTAAAACCCTAAAACCCCAACACCTATTACCCAACCCCCATCACCCCATCACCTAACCCCTAACTCCCACTTAACTATTTTCATGTTCGATAATTTCTCAAAAAAACTCCCCTGGCAAAGTCTCAAACAAGCGATCGCTTTTGTCTTAACAATTATTGCCTTAACCCCAGTAGTTACAGCTTTAATTTCTAGTGTTAATCAGCCCCAAATCCAATCGAATATTCAACTATATCAAACCAATCTCAATCTACAAGCCACGACTCTAAGCAGCGATGCTGACCCTAATAGCGAGGAATTTGCTAATCTTAAATTAATTCAAACTTCCCTGATCGGTGAAGATCCTTATACCACTGCCGAGGAACAGTATTTATCAGCCCAGAAAAGTGCCAAAAAAACAATCACCGAACTAGAAAAATCAGCAGTTAATCCCGAACAAAAAAAATCCCTTGAGCGCGAAATCAATTCCTTAAAAGATTTAGAGCTAAAATTAAGTCTCATTCAAGCTAGTCAAGGTGACTTGGATTCAGCACGGCAAATCTGGCAAGACATCAAGGAAAAATCAGAATTTGAGAACTATAAACCTGCTGTTTTACAAAATGCGCTGCTGTTAGAGGGATTGTACGGTGAACCCCCCCAAATTGCTGCCGATGCTGAAGCGAGAATCGAGCGCAATTTTCAAGGATGGTTTCGTTATACCATTCTGGAAAAATTATATAGTCTCGAAAATCGTCAAGAGGATTTACTCGCTTTAGAGGAAGAACAGAGTGAAGTAGCGGCTAATGCGTTAATTAAACTAATTTTACTGGCTTTCTTGCCTCTTATCGGCGGTTTAATCGGTGTTGTGCTTTTGATCTTTTTATTAGTGCAGTGGCTTCTCCGTAAACAGCGATCGCTGCTCTTTTTAGATGATAGTCTCGCTTGGCAAACTAAGTGGGGAGGAGAAACCCTCTGGTGGGGAATAATTATCGGTTTCTTTTTCGTCGGACAAATTGTTTTACCGGTAATTTTCGGGATTTTATCGAGTTTCTTGAGTCTCAATCCCGAACAATTTAACCTAGAAGCTAAAGCAATATACGTTGTAGTTAGTTATTTAGCCTTAACAGTGAGCAGTTTATCGGTTTTATACCTAGCGATCAAGCCTTTTCGCCCTTTACCTCCCGATTGGTTTCGTTTTAACCTCTTTAGTCCTTGGTTTCTCTGGGGATTAGCCGGCTATTTTGTCGCTTTACCCCTGGTTATTATCGTTTCTTTGCTTAATCAACTAATTTGGCAAGGACAAGGGGGCAGTAACCCGCTGCTGACTTTAGCTCTAGAATCCCAGAATACCTTCGCTTTACTCTGTTTTGCCTTTACTGCTTCCCTTGCCGCTCCTTTTTTCGAGGAAATTGTCTTTCGCGGCTTTTTACTAGCTTCTTTGACTCGTTATCTACCCGTCTGGGGTGCAATCGCTCTTAGTAGTTTGATTTTCGCCCTTGCTCACCAAAATTTGTCAGAAGTGCTGCCTTTAACCGTCCTAGGTTGTGTTCTTGGCTTTGTTTACACCCGCTCGAAAAATTTATTATCCTCGATGTTGGTTCATAGTCTCTGGAATGGTGGCACCCTGTTAAGTTTATTTTTATTGGGCAGCAGTGCGGGTTAGGTGAAGTCTCTGGTTTTAGGGAACGCCAGAACAGTAGCTGGTAGTCTAGAGATAACTAATCTTTCTCTGTCATCCCTTGCACTTAATTAGATAACCACATCGTTGCTCACCTTGATTGATCCAGTGAGTCCGTTCGATCGTACAATCGGGCAGCAGCATCGCAAACATTTCTAATTCATGGCCACAGATACTGGGATAGGAACCAGCCACCTCAGCAATAGCGCAATGATGCTCGGCTAGGACATAACTATTTTCTGCTTCCAGTGCCACTAATTCTGCCATATAACCCTCCTCTTGGCGAATTTCCAGCAATTTTCTCATTCTTTCCCCTAAAGACCCCTTGCCGAGGCGCAATTGATATTCTGCCGCTTTGCGTTGCCACTGTTTTTTGAGAATTTCCCCCACCTGTTGCTCTCCCACCGTCTCCACGAGAGTATTGAGGAAAGAAACGGCGAAATTATCGTAATTATGGGGAAAACGGCCACGACCTTGACGACTGAGACGATAAATGTGCTGAGGCCGTCCTATCTTATTTTGTACCGCAAAATATTCTATCAGTCCTTCCCCCTCCAAATCCTTAAGATGGCGGCGCGTCGCTTGCGGACTAATACTTAACTCCTCAGCCAAGTCTTGGGCGGTAGATTGACCGTTTTTGAGCAAATATTGCAGAATATCGTCTTTAGTCGAGGCGGGTTGAGTCGTGGTCATGATACCAAAAACAGAGGCTTTAGCGTACAATTGCTGAGAGTCAAGGAGCGGCCAATTACCCCTACAGAGTAACTTGAATAACAGAGGTTTACCAGAATCCTCTGAAATTTTCCGTGACTTTGACAACAGCTTTGTTGTTAATCTATTATATAATCAATTTAAACAACAAGAAAGTTGTTTAACTGCCTCCCCTGCCTACCGCGTAGAGAGAACACCAACCCCCATGAGTGCAACCACCGTTAAAAACCTCGTTAACCAACCCTACAAGTACGGTTTCGTCACCGATATCGAATCGGAAACCATCCCCCGCGGTTTGAATGAGGAGATTATTCGCCTAATTTCGGCGAAAAAGAAGGAACCGGAATTCATGCTCGATTTTCGTCTCCGGGCCTACCATCAATGGCAAAAGATGACCGAACCCAGTTGGCCGCACGTTTCCTATCCTGCCATTGATTATCAAAATATTATCTACTACTCTGCACCCAAACAGAAAAAAGCAAAACTCAACAGTCTTGAAGAAGTTGACCCCACTTTAATCGAAACCTTTGAAAAATTAGGCATTCCCCTTTCGGAACAAAAACGCCTTTCTAACGTGGCTGTAGATGCTATCTTTGATAGCGTTTCTATCGCCACAACTTTTAAAGAAAAACTAGCAGAACAGGGGGTTATTTTCTGTTCTATCTCGGAAGCTTTACAGGAACATCCCGACTTAGTGCAGAAATATCTCGGTACTGTGGTTCCCGTGGGTGATAATTATTTTGCCGCTCTTAATTCGGCCGTTTTTAGCGATGGTTCTTTTGTTTTTATACCCAAAGGTGTCGTCTGTCCTATGGAATTGTCCACCTATTTTCGGATTAATAACGGTGAGACGGGACAATTTGAAAGAACTTTAATTGTCGCTGAAGAAGGGGCATCGGTAAGTTATTTAGAAGGTTGCACCGCTCCGATGTACGATAGTAATCAACTTCATGCCGCCGTCGTGGAATTAGTCGCCCTCGATAATGCGGATATTAAATACTCGACGGTACAAAATTGGTACGCTGGCGATGCCAATGGTAAGGGAGGTATTTATAATTTCGTCACTAAACGGGGTCTGTGTAAAGGAGTTAATTCTAAAATTTCTTGGACGCAAGTAGAAACTGGTTCAGCGATTACTTGGAAGTATCCCAGTTGCGTCTTAGTTGGCGATAATTCCGTCGGGGAATTCTACTCAATTGCCCTAACTAATAACAAACAACAGGCCGATACAGGTACGAAAATGATTCACATTGGCCGCAACACCAAAAGTACCATTATTTCTAAGGGAATTTCTGCGGGTAATTCCCAAAATAGTTATCGCGGGTTAGTGAAAATGGGACCGAAAGCCAAGGGAGCAAGAAATTACTCCCAATGTGATTCTATGCTGATTGGAGATAATGCCGAAGCTAACACTTTTCCCTATATTCAGGTGGATAACAACAGTGCTAAAGTAGAACACGAAGCTTCTACTTCTAAAATCGGTGAAGACCAATTATTCTACTTCGCACAACGGGGCATTTCCGAAGAAGATGCTGTCTCTATGTTAGTCAGTGGTTTCTGTAAGGATGTCCTCAGTAAATTACCGATGGAATTCGCCGCCGAAGCTGATAAACTCCTAAGTCTCAAGCTCGAAGGAACCGTCGGGTAATCAGTAAAGTAGGGTGGGTTAGGCGATAGCCGTAACCCACCAAAAGCTAAGACAATTTATCCATCAATTGATGACTCGCCGTCAACCCCAAAAACTAATATTTTTGTTCTAGAAAAACATCTCATGAGTGAAGTAATTTTATCAGTAAAAAATCTGGCCGCTAGTATTGATGGAAACCAGATTCTTAAAGGAGTTAACCTCGAAATTAAAGCGGGTGAAACCCACGCAATTATGGGACGCAATGGCTCAGGAAAAAGTACCTTTTCCAAAGTAATCGCTGGACATCCCGATTATGAAGTAACTGGGGGAGAAATAATTTATAAAGGCGAAAACCTTTTAGAAAAAGAACCCGATGAACGAGCGCTTATGGGTATCTTTCTCGCTTTCCAATATCCCCTAGAAATCCCCGGCGTTAGTAACCTCGATTTTCTTCGCGTTGCCTATAATGCCCGACAAAAATATCTAGGCTTGGAAGAATTAGATAGTTTTGACTTTGAGGAATTAGTCGAGAAAAAACTAGAAGTTGTCCAGATGAATCCTAGCTTTCTTAGCAGAAGTTTAAACGAAGGTTTCTCCGGTGGTGAGAAAAAACGTAATGAAATCCTACAAATGGCCTTATTAGAACCTACTTTAGGAATTCTCGATGAAATTGACTCCGGTTTAGACATCGATGCTTTGCGAATTGTTGCCCAGGGAGTCAATCAATTAGCTACTCCCGATAACGCTTTTTTACTTATCACTCACTATCAGCGTCTGCTCAACTACATTGAACCCGATGTTATTCATGTTATGTACGATGGGCGCATTGTCACCAGTGGCGGTAAAGAATTAGCCCTCGAATTAGAAAGAACTGGCTACGATTTCCTCGACGAACAATTATTAGCCGTTAAGTAATCTAGCTATCAGTTATCAGTTATCAGTTATCAGTAGTCAGTTATCAGTTATCAGTTATCAGTTATCAGTTATCAGTTATCAGTTATCAGTTATCAGTTATCAGTTATCAGTTATCAGTTATCAGGAGATGGCTTTTATGGTTCTTCGTTACTTAGTATGGTTCGATAGGGTGGCATAAATGGACTAAATTCTTATCTGGCAAAAGATTTAATTAATTAGTTCGCTCTAGATCAAAAACAATTGACAAAAATTGCAGCAACGTCTGTCTCTATAA
>NZ_JADBSA010000132.1:0-5557 GCF_020246945.1 Microcystis sp. M113S1
GGTCAACTACCTAATTTTCAGGGAAAAAGTACCTGAATTTTCCCCCTGATCACTCCCATGCCTGGTACTTTTTGATTGACAAAAAGTCTAAAAGTCTTACCCAACAAGGTTTTTAGATTTATTCAGCAGACCCTAAATAAGTCGATCGAGATGGGCAAAATCTCCCTCGGAACATTTAAGCTATCTCTTGGGAAAATTACTGGCCCGATAAATTACTTTTTGATCGACTTTAATCCAATGGAGACTCTCTAAACGATTTCTAAGATTAGTAATAGTTACTCCCAACTCGTCGGCGATCGCATACAGATGTCCCCATTTCGTCAAGTCACGTCCCTAGGATTAGCTTTTGCTTTATCAAAACGGGAAGTTATCAAGATAACTTCCCAAGTGTCTGAACAAATAGGTGTTTCTCGTCCCTTACGCTTAAAAGTTCATGAATTAGGAGAACAAGTAAATTTAAAACAGTTAGTTGACACTACGTTGAAATTAACTTTACTTCACTATGGTTCTCTCAAAGACCCCCGTTTACCTATCCCTTTGTATGGAGCGGATGCTATTGCTCATCGACGCTTACAAGGAATTTGTCCTAGTTTATTAGAAGATGATTGTCAATTCTGGCTTTAGAGAGGAAAATTATGTATAATTCTCATAGCAATCTACACCATCTAGAAGAATTAGTCAGTGATTTATCTAACCAAATTAGTTTACTGACGGCATAAAATCGAGCAATTAAAGAAAGATTAGCCTATCTTGAATGGGACTTGCATCGAGAAAATGGATGTTTACAAGCCGAAAATTTATCTCTAGGTTAAATTGCACAGCTTGTTTTCCCGGTAGATCAAGCTTTAGATTTTTTTCTTATTTCCTTGAGCGAAAAATGTCTATCATCAAAGGCGATATTATCCCGCCAATTTATGATACCAGCGATCGGTCAAAATCATCCCCAATCTGGTAATTATGCCCCCCTAGATAGCCATCTCTGGGCCGATGCCACCTATCCCCTCGGAGCGCATTATCGGGGCGATAGTGTCACCTTTGCCGTCTATTCTAAAAATGCCAGTCAGATTCTTCTGGAAATCTACGATCGCCCGACGGGAGAAAACGCTAAGTATGATTACTGGTTGACAAAAAACCCAAATGATGATATGTGGCGGGCAAAAATCGCCGGTATTCCCCCGGGCAGTTACTACGCTTTTCGCTGTTGGGGTTCCAATTGGCAATTTGATCAAAAATGGCAAAGAGGCCACAGTAACGCTGGTTTTCGGGCAGATGTGGACGATTTCGGCCATCGTTTTAACCCCAATAAAGTCCTCTTCGATCCCTACACGCGAGAACTTTCCCACGACCTTGAAACCCCGGCCATGATCGCGGCCGGAGAAAATGCGGGAATGTATGCCACGGGAGAAGGGGACTACAAAGGAGTGATCCGGCGGCAATACGATACGGGCAAATGGTCGCCCAAAGGCATTGTTATCGCGCCGGATGGGACTTCTACCGGGATTCGTCCCCGTCTGGGTGCGGAAAAAGCGATCATTTATGAGGCCCATGTGCGTGGTTTAAGCAATCACCCCTCCGCTAGTCGTTTAGAAGATATTCTCAAGGGAATTACGGGTTTTGAGGAAGTGGCTAACGTTCCCGACCAGTACAGGGGAACTTATGCGGGAGCCGGCTATATGGCCAAATACCTGAAAGCGCTAGGATTTACCACGATCGAACTCTTACCCGTCCAAGAAACCGCTAACGATAATAACCCCGACGATCGCCCCGGTGGTAACTATTGGGGTTACATGACCTTTGGTTATTTCGCCCCCGATCGCCGTTATGCTTATGATCGCTCCCCCGGTGGACCGACCAGAGAATTTAAGGCCATGGTCAAAGCTTTCCACGACCAAGGTATAGAAGTTTATCTCGATGTGGTCTATAATCACACGGGAGAAGGGGGCAATTGGGGCAGCAACGATGTCACCGGATTTGTTAGTTTTGGTGGTTTTGATGTGGTGGAATACTATCAACTCACCGATGAACATTATCTAGTCGATGGGGCCACCGGCTGCGGAAATCAATTAAACTTTTCCCATATTGTCACCTGTAATCTGGTTCTTGATTCCCTCACCTATTGGTTAGAAACCATGGGAGTTGATGGTTTTCGTTTTGATCTGGCCACCGTCCTCGGTCGAACTCCTTCTAGTCATGAACGGGAAGATTGGGGCAAACAAAAACAATTCTTTCCTAAACATCCTTTGTTAGAAAAGATCGAGAAATTAGGCAAGAAATACGATGCCGAAATGATCGCCGAAGCTTGGGATATCTGGGGTTACGAAGTGGGGAATTTCCCAACGGGTTGGGGAGAATGGAATGGCCGTTATCGCGATGCAATCCGGCGTTTTTTAAAGGGAAATAGTAATACTTTTCAATTCATCGAACAGGTGAACGGAGATTATCGCAATTTTAACGACCAAGGCGGACCACAAAAATCGATCGGTTTTATTGTTGCCCACGATGGTTTTACCCTGATGGATTTAGTCAGTTATAACAATAAAAATAACCTCAATCCCTGGCCTTTTGGTCCTTCTGATGGCGGCAATAATAATAACGATTCTTGGGATTCTGGCGGTAATCAGTCCTTACGTCGCCAAAGATTACGCAACTTTTGGACGATTCAATTTTTGTCTCGCGGTGTGCCGATGACTGTCTGGGGTGATGAATTTGGCCGCAGCCAAAATGGTAATAATAATCCCTACAATATTGATAGTGTGGCCACTTGGAATAATTATGATATGATCGCCACCCGTTCACCCCATCTACTGCCCACGGGTTATCGGGAAGCTTATCATAATAATTTTGGCACGGGAACTAATCAAGAAGAACGCAATCCTTTATTTATTTTTGCCGCTTATATTGCTCACTTAAGACAGAATCATATAGCACTCAAACAGCGCCGCTACGGTGATATGGTTCTCGATGCGGGCAATAGTGTCACCTACTTATTTAAAAAACCCGATGGGGTTAGCGATTTAACTGCCCATGATCGCTCTATTTGGTTTTTAATTGATGGTAGTGCCGTCGGTGATCACGATTTTTTGGTGTTAATTAATATGTATTATCTGCCGGTGGATTTTCGCGTTCCCTCACCACCCGATAATTATCGTTGGCTAAGAATTATTGACACGGCAGCTTGGGCAGAAACCGATTATAATTGTTGGTCTGTGGATCAAGGGGCAGTAATTGCCGATCGCTATAAAGTCAATGGTTTTTCGATCGTGGTTTTGGAGGAGGTTAACTAAACTACCCACAGCGATATCGGGGGTAATTTGGGGACAGATCGGGCAGCCCGCTAACATTGAGATCGAGATCGATTCTCAGCTGATTTCTGCTATATTTTTGGCAACAGAGAAATATCAACCCCAGCTGCATCTCAGTTTTGCCACCCGCACTTAGCCCAAAATTGCCGTTAAATGTCTAAAACTAAAAGTAGTGTCATTATCCTAACCATAATTTGTATTATCGCCACGGCGATCGGAGTTTATCTAATCGGTGGTATCGACTCCCAACAATTACAGATCTGGTTAAAACAAATGGGAATTATGGCCCCCATTTTGTATATTATTCTCTATACGATCGGGACAATTTTAATTCTGCCTTCTACCCCCTTAAACCTCAGTGGTGGGGCTATCTTTGGGGTGGTTATGGGAACAGTTTGGACAACGATCGCCGCTTTGGTGGCCGCTATAGTTGCCTTTGCTTTTACCCGTACTATTGGCCGGGAATATACCGCCAAAAAATTTCAGGGAAAATGGCAAGCGATCGATGCAGAAATGCAGCAAGGCGGCCTATTTTATATGTTTGCTATCCGTCTATTACCGATTATTCCCTACGGTATCGTTAACTTTGTTGCGGGATTAACTTCTATCCGTTTTCGCGATTATTTCATCGGTACTTTATTAGGCACTGTCCCCGGAATTTTACCCTTTGTCATGATGGGTGCGGGTTTAAAATCTTTAGGAAAAGGCGATATATTGCCCCTGATGGTGGCTTTTACCCTCATTGCTCTGTTAGTAGGTGTGGGAACTTGGTATCGTCGTCGTCGGCAATTTCCCTTTCAGTGATCAGTGATCAGTTATCAGTTATCAGTTATCAGATTGGAGTTTTAAGTAGATAGTGTTAAGTGAAAACTTTGGCACTTTATTTTCACTGATCACCGGTTACTGGTTACTGTTCACCGATCACTGATCACTGATTCAAGCCTGACAACGATAAAATTAAGTTAGATTAGGAATATCCCGACTGAATGCTCATTGCTAAGGAGATAGCGTATCGATGCCTGCCGCAGATTATAAAGATTATTATGCCGTTCTGGGAGTAGGTAAAACTGCCAGCGCTGAAGAAATTAAAAAAGCTTTTCGTAAATTAGCCGTCAAATATCATCCCGATCGCAATCCTAACGATAAAAGCGCCGAAGAACGTTTTAAAGAAATTAGTGAAGCTTACGAAGTCCTCTCCGATAGCGAAAAACGCCAAAAATACGATCAATTTGGACAATATTGGCAACAGGCCGGGCGATCGAATTGGCCCGGTGGTAATCCGGGGGGTGACTTTGGTTCGGACGGTTTTGACTTTAGCCAGTACAGCACCTTTGATGATTTTATCAATGAACTGCTCGGTCGCATGGGCCACCCCGGCGGTACTCGCCCCCGTTCCCATCCCTACGGTACTCCGGGGGGAGGATTTGGCGATTTTAGCAATTTTAACGACTTTGCCGGCGCTCGTACTCCACCGCAATCTGTCACTTCTGGTATCTCCACCGCTAAACTGCGTCTGAGTTTTGCGGAAGCTTTACGAGGAGTACAAAAACGGGTTAATTTAGCCGGAGAAATGATCGATATCAAAATCCCCCCAGGAACTAAAACCGGCAATCGTCTCCGGGTACGGGGTAAAGGACTAATCGATCCCTTAAGCAAACAACGGGGAGATCTATTTCTCGATGTGCAATTAGAACCCCATCCTTTCTTTACTTTTGAAGGCGATAATTTAACCTGTGAAGTCCCGATTACTCCCGATGAGGCGGTTTTAGGCACAGCGATCGAAGTTCCTACCCCCGATGGCATGGTGACGGTAAAAATTCCCGCCGGTATTCGTTCCGGTCAATCCCTGCGCTTACGCGGCAAAGGTTGGATCGATAATAAAGGACAACGCGGCGATCAATTAGTCAAAATTGTCATCGATACTCCCAAACAGTTAACGGCGATCGAACGGGAATTATACGAGAAAATTAAATCTCAGCGTACCACCGATCCCCGTCGTCATCTCAGACAGGTGCAAATTTAAGTCCCTAGCTAGGGTTTGCCAAAACAGTTTTTCTTGGTGCTGATTACTGTCTCTGGGGTTTATCAAGGGGGGATCGGCACCCCCCTTATTACTATCCATTAGTCAGATCTTTCTTAACAAAAAGAGAAGAAACTTAAAAAAAGGGGAAACGATTGATAGGTATAGTTTTGAAAGAAGGAATTAAGGTGGAGGTAAGCAAAAAAATGGAGAAATGGGCAGCCCAAGAATTACA
>NZ_JADBSA010000133.1:0-29912 GCF_020246945.1 Microcystis sp. M113S1
AATTTATTGCTGAAGTTTATTGATTTTATTCTAACATTTTTATGTTTTTTTTGAGCGATTTTTTCTTTGATTAGTCAATCTAGATATAGATAACTTTTACTTATCATTAGTCGTTGTCTAAGTACATAAATACTAGGAGAATCCCTAATTTTTTAGCCCCTATCATTTAGCGATCGCTATTGGACAAAAACTTTTCCATCTACTGACCTTAATCCACTCTAAAAGAGCGGCGATCGCAATGATGTTGCCTTACTGGGGAAAAAATGGTACGATAATAACAATTTATTAATATTATTGGCAAGTAATTATGTCATCTTTAGTTATCTCACAACATATTGAAATCACTCCTGGTATCTGTGGCGGAAAACCTCGTATTGCTGGACATCGAATTAAAGTTCAAGATATTGTAATTTGGCATGAAAGAATGGGAATGTCACCAGATGAAATTATTTATCATCATCCTACTATCACCCTAGCAGATGTTTATGCGGCCTTGGCCTATTACCATGACAATCGAGAAGAAATTAGACGACAACTTGAAGCAGGAGAAACTTTTGCTAAACAACTACAAGGCAACAAACCATATTTAATTGAGAAAATATTAAATTGACGAGCTAAAATCGTTATGAAAAAACTTAGAGTTTATATCGATACATCAGTCATTGGAGGCTGTTTAGATGATGAATTTTCCTTAGAGTCCAATCAATTGATGGACGCCATTAAGCAAGAAAAGTTTATTTTGTTAATGCGTGATATCATTGTTAGCGAATTAATTAATGCCCCCCAAGCGGTTAAAGATATTTTATTATCGATTCCGCAGAGAGTTATTGAAGTAGCTAAGATAACACCTGAAGTTTTACAGTTAAGGATGCTTATATCAATGAAGGAGTTGTTACATCAAAGTCTATTAATGATGCTACTCATGTAGCGGCTGCTACAATAGCTAGAGCGGATGCAATCATATCATGGAATTTTAAACATATTGTGCGCCTAGATAAAATGAAAGGCTATAATCAAATTAATTTACTCAATGGCTACGGGATTTTGACTATTATTTCTCCTTTAGAGGTAACAATTGATGAAGCCAACGACAATTAAAAAAAGTTTTGACTGTTTAGCTTTTAAACAAACCAGCCAAGAAAAAATGGCTGAAGACATGAAAAATCTCAGCTATTCAGATCAGATTGAATATCTTCAAAAAAAGATTAATGAAAGTGATTTAAAGTTATGGTGGGAATCCATCAATAACAAGAAATAAGGCGCATTATACTCTGTTAATGCACCCAATAAAAAAGCGTGTTGCTACGCAGTGCCTTCAGTATCACACTCAGTCTCCAAAAATGCTCTCAAATATCTCACGCTTGACTCTAAAGTTAATTTCTCTAAGTCTTTGATAAAAACTCTCCAAATTTTCAATTTCTATCTTTCCTTCTTTGAGAAGTTTACGAATAATCGCTAAAGTTCCTTTAACATTTAAGCCTAAGCGTAGTGCTTCTTTTCTTGCTGCAAAGTCATCAAGGATGATATAATCAGTTTGTAATTCTATTCCTAAAGTAATGGCATCAGATTCACCTTTCCCTAAACGTTCATTTAAACTATTTGCTAGAGAGATTAATTTAATATTTAGGATAATTAATTTCTGTTGATTGATCAGCTTATTAAGAGTCTCTGAAGATTGATCTTGTTTGGCATTAATTTCTTGTTGTACGGTTGCAGGCAAATAAAAATTATCATTAGAATCTAGGAATTTTTCTAAAAATCCTAACTGAGACAAAAAGATTAAAGGGGAAGAATTGAAAACAATTTTCATAGAGATTACCATTTTTTTTCTCTATCTATGTCTTCTGTAGTAAGATAAGAAAAATCGATTCCCATTAATTCTAAAATTTTCAAGAACATTTCTGTATCCATTTCCATGATTTCTGCGGCTTTATGAAGACTGATGATGCGAGAAACTAAAGCACCCACCACAAAAATAAATTGTTCTTTTTGTTCAATATTATCAAATAATTGTATTTCGGCGGCAATTTCTTGAAAAGTAATCGAAGTATTCATTGTCTTGCTAAGTTTCATCAATTAAGACATATCTAACTTAATTTTAACGCAAAATCAACCCAACAAACTGCCCTTATCTCAATCTTTTAAATTATAGACAACAAATAAGGTGCATTATACTCTGTTAATGCACCCGATAAGATGAGCTACTAGAAACTCCAGAAAAAAGACAAAAAAACGTTTGCAGATAACCGAATTATCCGAAAATTAATTTTTTCAAATCCTCAAAGATTCTGACAACCTCTGATCCTAGTAATGCTTCTAAAATCCATCTTGCTACTACTTTAATCCACTCCATAAAAGAATGTGTACTGGAAAGAACGGCTTTCTTTTGAGACACAGAAAGTTGACGAAAGCGTTGGATAATTTCTTGTTCTTCAGGTGTTAATTCCATAAGGTATAGGCTCTTGATAAGTATTTAATATGATGTGGTTTTAGGATTTAAAATAAACTTTTAAACCAGTTCCATAAATCTTTAACAGCACCAGAAATTTTTTTCCATATTTTTGGAACCTCTGTCTTAATCCATGTTAAAAAAGCATTTTCACTGTTCTTCAAGGCATCTCTCTTAGACTGAGATAATCCTCGAATTTTATCTATAAAGTATTGTTCATCTTCAGCCAAATCTTCGTACTTTAGAGTCATAAAAACCTCGATTTGTTTGGGTTATTGTAGAAATTTAAACCTTTCTATTCTTTCGAGTAGAAAATTAATATAGGCACATCAATAGTGTTTCTTGTGTTAAATATAAATATTTAACATTTTCGTAATTTTAATTCATAAAAATTCTCTATTTAAGTTGTTTTGCATCCCTAAACATTTTTATAAAAATTTGATCTTCTTCACTTAAAGGAGAGCTGGAGTGATGAGTTAATCTGACAAGATAGCTTTTACTGTTACCAACATCTAGTTTCTTAAATTTTTTAGTACTGTGAGATGTAACGCAGTGAGATGGTTCTTTAAGTTTAAACGGCTGATGAAAAACATTTAGTTCTGTATCTCCAGCCCACTCAAAATTATTTCCACTGCTATGAGCATAGAAATAGTAGTATCGATTATCAAGTTGCCTGGCATAGGGCGTGATTGTCTCATTTGAATGAATGCACCACCAACCCTCTGTCATAAACATACCTTCAGAAGAGTCATAATAAGCAATAGACAAATAAACTGGCATAGAGGTTTTATTTTCAAACTGAAGCATCGTTTAATCCTCCAATTCACGTCTTAGTAAATCTTGGACAGCAGGATCTGCTAACTCAATTGGGTCGGCAGGATTAATAGCAAACTTCCAGCCAGTTTTTCCTGCCGCTTTGATAATAGCAGACAGCACATTATAGAGTCTGTAACGCTTTTCCGCCGAATAATACTCGACTTGCTCGACCTTAATAGAAAGCACTGAACTTAATTCTTTCTGAATTGCTTGGCAACGACGATTAATGTTGTCTTCTTGCTCAGGAGAAGGGTAATTAAATTTAGTATTCCAAGTACCGGGACCAATTTTATCAACTTGATTTAGACCAATAACAAGGCGACCTTTCAAATTACCCATAACATTTTGAACGATGTCTCTGAGGATAACTTGATCTTCTCGCAATGCTTTCAAATTCGCTTGAATGACATACAGAACTACATCGGCTTCTGGTAAAATTTTTTCATAAATTTTTGCATACTCTTGATCCAGTTCCAAATCTTCTCCCATGCCGGGCATATCAATTACTGCCAGCTTACCACCTTTGGGTAATTCAACAATTTTCTTGCTTGCTTCTGTTGTACCATGAGTAGTATGACTTACTTTTTCATCTAAATCAAATAAAGCATTAATTGTGGTGCTTTTACCCACCCCTGTTTTGCCGATAACAGCTACTTTAGGAGGATTTTTAAGTTCTTCTTCAATTAAACCTTCTAATAAGTTAAAGTCTTTATCACCTAAGACCTTACGCAAGTTATCAACAATCTTTTGTTGTTCTGAGGAAACTTTTTTATTAAATAAACTCATTGCAAGATACTCCTTTTGGTTCAAACTCATTAATGACGTTTACGAGATTCTCAAGTCCATAACTTAAAAGAACTGAGCAAGGTACGATGTTAGTTTTTCTGATGGGAATATATGGAGAAAATCGTTCATATACAATATTTATTTTTTCAGGAATAAAGGATGATTGTTCGGAAGAAGGACAGTTTTTCACGAAATCCCAATTTTCTGGATAAACCCGATCAATTTGATTAAGTGCAATGACATAATGTGCTTGAGGTCGATTTTTACCATTTTCCGTAAGTTTTAAGAGTGCCTTTTGATCCTCAGCAAAAGCGCGAGTGTCAGCTTGAATAACCCATAAAATTACATCGGCAGAGTGAAATGTTTCATATACTTGTGCAAAATGTTCTTCGTCAGCATATTCACTTTCGCCAACTCCCGGAGTGTCGCAAAGTTGCCAAGTCCAGTCCTCACCCTTATTAATTTCAGATAAAATCTTACCTTCATGGCGAGTTACAACTTGAGTACAAGCCACAGCATAATCCGTACACCAATTTAGTCCAAAAAGAGTATTGGATAAGCTAGTCTTTCCTGTCCCTGTTTGACCAAAACTAGCTAAAGTTGGTAAACTACTTTGTATCATTATTGTACTATCAATGTAAGTGTTTAAAAAATAACTCCTCGTAAGGATAGCAATTGACGCTTTTACCTACCCTCCCGAATACTTGATACCAACTTGACTTAAAATCTGAACCACTTTACTCGCGTCATAACTGGGTACTTCTATCTGATCCCCTGAAATTGAGGCATTTGAACCCAATGAACCGACGATTTTTGCCTTAGCTTCTGATTTTTTAGAATCGAGCGCATATTTGTCTAAAACGAACTTAGTCATGTCAATCCTCTGTTAATTGTTTAGTAGTTCTTAGCGATGAATGTATTTAGATCAAAATTCAAAGTATTAGCGATGGCATGAAGCATCCACTTTTCGCCTTCGCTCATGTGACCGTCAGAGGCAACAAGTTGGATTGCAAATTTCATCAATGTAGTGCGTTCCATTGCCGAACTGGAGTTTTTAAAGCTGGTTACAGCCGTTCCTAATTCTTCAACTATCCCATCTGATGTAAGGTTATCAATGGAATCAATCAGTTCTGATGGTGTGAAAGAAATACCATCATAATTACTATTCAAAAAGCTAACAATGATTTGCACTTCAGATTGAGAGACTCCACCATCAGCACAGGATAGTATGTAAAGAATTTCAAAAGCAGATTGAAACTTATCCATCATTCATCCTTGTTACTTGCAACTAAAACGAACTTCGTCATAAAATACCTACGTTAAACTGAGACATAAGCAATAATACTTAGAACTAGCGTCGCTGAGTTAGATATGGTTAGTTTTAGGTCTGTTTTGCTTAACTACATTCCATCATGCCAAACGCTTCCAAAAAGTGACAACCCCTAAACATCGGATTTTATCGGGAGTTTTGTCGGGTAAATTTTTCTGAAAATTGGAAAAAGTGGGATTTAGTTGGGCTATAATACGCAAAAGTCTTTTGCTGTGTCGATTGTATGAATATCACGGAAGTCTTACAACTGATTGACGAACGCCTTATTGAGCGAGATAAAAAGCCGCTAAATACTATCCAGAAGGCTATTTTTGAAGGGAGTTGGCAAGGACAGAGTTATCAAGAAATAGGTAACGAATATCACCGCAGTGAGACTCATATTAGAGAGGAAGGTGCTAAATTATGGAAGCTTTTATCGGATGCTTTTGGGGAAGAAATAAGAAAATCTAATTTTCGTTCTACCATAGAAAGAATGAAGATTAAATCATCTCCAAATTCTTTGAATGTTGTAAATAGTAACAATAACCATTTTTGCCATACACAAACCTTCACTTTACCCAATGGCAATGACTTAAATAGTAATAATAACTCTCAATCTGAATCAATCTATCATGATCTAACCCTTGCTCCTCAAATTATTGACTTTTATAATAGAGAAAAAGAACTGGCAACAATCTCGAACTGGGTGTTTAAGCAAAATACTCGCTTAATTGCCGTTTTGGGATTATGGGGAATAGGAAAAACCACCCTAGTTAAACGATTTATTGATCTCAATTTAGAACAATTTGAAGTGGTGATTTGGAAAAGTTTAAAATTTCCCAAGTCTTTAGATTTATGGCTAAATGATTTATTGAATACTTGCCAAAAAGAACCGAAAGAAAGCACCGATAACAAAATCCAGCAATTGTTAGAAGTTCTAAGCAATCATAAATGTTTAATCGTCTTAGATGATTTTCAAAATCTTTTTGCCGTTGGTCAAATGGCAGGTAATTATCAATCTGAATATAGCAGTTATCAACATTTTTTAAAACTGATTGCAGAAATCCAATATCAGAGCCATTTTATTCTCATTAGTCAAGAAAAATCCGCAGAAATGAACTATATTAATCAAGAAAATTCTCCTACTCAATGCTTAGAATTATCAGGATTTGAAGCGATTGATTTTCTGAAAAATAAAGGTTTACAAGATAGGGAAAGATGGTTAGAATTAATTCAATTATACGAAGGTAATCCTTTTTATTTAACCGATATTGCCGTTTTGATTAAAGATGTTTTTGATGGCAAGGTTAACGATTTCTTGGCAGAAAATAGCTTAGTTATTACAAAAAAAATGCAGTCTCATTTAAAACAAATTTTTGGTCGCTGTTCTCCCCTTGCTCAACAAATCGCCTTAGAATTAAGTAAAGTTGATCAACCTTTATCTAGAGAGGAGTTAAAAAATAATCTAGATTTATCTGCCAGTGATTTAATCAATGGTTTACAATCCTTGCAACAACGTTATTTAATTCAAAGGGAGCAAAACCGATTTCAATTATCATCTATTTTTAAAGAGTATATCAAAAGCGATCGCTCTTAATTTTTTTGATTAAGTTAGCTCTGAACTTCCCCCATACACATCTACTAGAATAGCCAAAAAACCCTTATCCATCAATGGATACACCCATTAACTTTTCTGAATGTACCCATGTTGATTGTAATACCTCTTAAAGAAGATCGAGTCAAAAAAAGAACCCTTCCAACCTCTCAAACTGATTGGTAACAATTAGAGGCAATCAGCGATATTGATAGCGATGTGTGAGATTAGTCTTGAGATAATATAAGGTCGATGTCTGATAACTGATAATTGATCGCTGAATTTAACTTCTTAAAGAAACTTGGAACTGTTTAACTAAAGCTTCTCGCACTTTTGTCATTAAGGGTTCCACATCTTCATCGGTTAAAGTTCGATCGCTGGCACGATAGACTAAACTAAAGGCCAAACTACAATGATTTTCTGGCACATTCTGTCCCTGATAGCGATCGAATAATTCGACTTTTTCTAAGAGATTACCTCCAGCATTTTTGATAGTTTTTGTCAATCTATCTACGGGTATATCTGTGGAAACAAAGAAGGCGATATCTCGTGCCGCTCCCGGATAGGTAGAATAGACCTGTAAACGCGGGGTAATTTTGGCACTATCGCTAAGAGTTGCTAACAGGATCGGGAACTGGATTTCAAAGGCATAAACTGCCTCAATTAATCCCTTTTGCTGACGCAATTGCGGGTGTAGTTGACCGAATATACCTAGGCGTTGTTTGCCAATCCATAAAGAGGCTGTTCGTCCGGGATGAAAACGCGCATCTTCGGCATATTTTTCGTAGCTTACTGTCAGCGAAAGGCGATCGAATACTGCTTCTAAAATGCCTTTTGCTTCGTACCAAGTCATGGCTACCTCTTTACCCGATCGCAGCCAACGTCCGGCCGGGAAGAAATCCCCACCGAAAATACCGGCAATTGCATCGTATTCGTTGATATTATCCGATTCTAAGCGGAAAACTCGCCCGATCTCGAAGCCATTTAAGGAACCGTTACCCTGAGACTGATTATACTCAAACGCTTCGATTAAACCGTCGAGGAGATTAGTCCGCAAAGCAGAATACTCGACAAAAAGGGGATTAGCGAGGACAACTTCCGCTAATTCTGGTTTAACTAGGGAATACTGGACTAATTCCGTCAAACCGACTGCTCGAAAAGCTTCCCGCAGCCGACGCTGGATAGTTTCCTCAAAGGATAATCCTCCGGCTGCGGTTTTTGCCGGCAAAGTATCGACAAAGCGATCATATCCGTAGAGTCGCGCCACTTCTTCAATTAAGTCAATTTCTCGTTCTAAATCCCGATAACGGTAGTCTGGCACTGTCACAGTCCACAGAACAGGATTTTTCGAGGTTAACTGCAATTCACAGCCCAAATTGCCTAAAATCCGTTCCACATCTTCGGCGAGAATTTCACCGATCGCACCACTATCTAGGGTAACTTGACCCAGTATTTGCTGTAAACGTTGTAAACGCAATTCGATCGAACGACTGGACTGATCAGCGCGATAATCAGCTTTAACCTGACTGCTGACAGTTCCCCCAGCTAACTCTAGAATCAAATCGATCGCCCTTTGACAAGCATATTCCAAAGCGGCGGGATTAACACCGCGTTCATAGCGTCCGGAAGATTCGCTGCGTAAACCCTGCGCTTTTGAGGAACGACGGATAGCGATCGGATCGAATAAAGCCGACTCTAGCACAAGATTAACGGTTTCCTCGTTAACTTCCGTATCTTGACCTCCCATCACTCCTGCTAAAGCTACAGGCTTATTATTGGCAGTAATTAATAAATTAAGCTCTTTTAAGCTTCTTTCCTGACCATCAAGGGTAATAATTTTTTCCCCTTCCTCGGCAAAACGGACCCCAATAGTAACGGATTTACCTCCGGCAAAACTCTGTAAACGATCGCGATCGAAAGCGTGTAAGGGTTGTCCCCACTCCAAGAGGACATAATTAGTAATATCGACCACATTATTGATCGATCGCAGTCCGGCAGCCTGTAAACGCTGTTGCAACCATAGCGGAGATGGGCTAATTTTTACCCCCTCGATCACCGTACCAATATAAGCAGGACAAGCTTTATTTTCGGTTATTTCCAGAGATAAATCTTTTTTAGGGGAAAATTCCCCTAATTTCACTTTTGGTAGGCTTAATTCTCCTCCTGTCAAGGCCGCCACTTCTCGCGCGACTCCGATCATACTCAAAGCATCGGCGCGGTTAGCGGTGGGAGAAATATCTAAAATCACCTCATCGAGTCCTAAGAGGGGACGAACATCTGTACCTAAAGGGAGATTTTCCGGGCTAAAAATGTGGATTCCTTCAGAATCTTTAGTTAATCCTAATTCCGCGAGGGAACAGATCATCCCTTCCGATTTTACCCCCCGCAATTTAGCCGGTTTAATCGTTAAATTGATTTTGGGTAAATAGGTTCCCAAAGTAGCCACGGGAACTAGAATATCAGCCCTAGCATTGGGCGCGCCACAGACAATTGTACTAGGGTTTGACTGACCGATATCCACCTGACAGACACTTAATTTATCTGCGTTTGGATGAGGTTGGCGATCGATAATTTTACCAATAACCACACCCTTTGCCCATTCTCGGCGATCCTCGATCTCTTCCACTTCTATTCCCGCAATTGTCAATAATTCGGCTAATTCTTGGGGAGATTGGGCGACTTTGACTAATTCTCGTAACCAGTTGATCGAAATCCGCATCGTTAATTCTTGTTTGCCGTTGGTTCTTAACTATTGTAAACCGTGGGTAGTCAATGATTTAGAGATTAGGGCTGATCGGCTGTTAAAATATTAGGGGGAAGATGGAAGGACTGTGTAAATAACCGCTCATTTTCCTTGGCAAGGGGTGATATTATCTTTGAACAGATTACCGATAATTTGGGGAGATAATCAGTAGTTAGCTATCTATATCAAAAAGGATTATTGATGCCATCTGATCAAATAGAAAACCTCCTCAAGGTAATTTTGAGACAATACCAAAGTTCTTTTAGTGACAAAATCTATGGAGAAGAAAATGATGATTATGATCCGCTTATGAGGGTATTTGGAATTACTCCTAGTTTAAAAAGGGAAAATCGTCAGTATTGGGGCAGGGAACTAGGAATGTGTTGGCAACGTCTGGTGACAGAAGTTTTTCAGGCTAATTGTTCAAATTATCAACCTGCTTTAAGGATTGAAGATGATGAACCCTGTGACTGCATTTTAGGTGGAGATGCCATTGATACTAAATATAGAATTGGTTCAGGAGATTCTGGCACACTTAAAAAGTTTAAACAGTATGGAAAACTATTACAGGAAAGAAAACTTAGACCTATTTTACTGATTGTGCGAGAGGATAACTTACCAGCAGCGATTAAAGCTTGTCGTGTCGGTGGCTGGAAGGTTTTACAGGGCGAAGAAAGTTTTGATTATATACTTGATCGCAGTGGGTTCGATTTGCTGGAAGCTTTTGATAAATTTTCTGAAACAAAGGAGTTTTATATTGCCCGATGAATATCTCAAAAAGATGGCAACTTCTGCACGGTGATTGTAGAGAAATTCTCACTTTACTAGAAGAATCTAGTATATCTTGTGTGATAACAGATCCCCCCTATAATTATGAGTTCATTGGCAGAAATTGGGATCATGATGAAATCCAAAGACGCAGAGAACGTATTCAAAACAGTTCCACACTGGTAAAAAATATTCCCTATGGAAGTGGGTTAGCCGGTGGCGTTCGCAATGAGCGTTGGTATCAACGCAATCGCGAAAATGTGGTCAATTATATTGAATGGGCAACAGATTGGTCAAAGGAACTAATGCGTGTTTGTAAAAGCGGTGCTGTTGTCGCTGTTTTTAGTAGCACAAGAACACTGGCTCATATTCAGATTGCTCTTGAAAATGCTGGTTTTTATGCTAGAGATGTGCTGGTTTATAGACGACATTCAGGCATTCCTAAAGGATTAAATATTGAGAAAAAACTTGACAAAATTGGTGATACTAATGCTCAACAATGGCAAGGTTGGCATACTTGCTTGAGAAATGAATGGGAAGCTATAGTTATTGTGCAGAAGCCTCTAAAAAACAATTATATTGAAACTATACAAATGACTGGATTAGGTCCCTTCAAAGCTATACTAAGTGACGGCTCTTTTCAATCCAATATTTTAGAGGGCTTTTCTAAAGGACGGGATGAAAATTTTGATGAGCATTGTACGATTAAACCTTTATCATTGATTAGAAAACTGATCGAGTTATTTCTACCACAGGATAACAGTCATATAGTTCTCGATCCTTTTGCAGGAACGGGTACAACTCTAATTGCCGCTCTAGAATTAGGTTATAAGACTATTGGTATTGAAATTGAAGAGCAGTATATTAATATCATTCAACAACGTTTAAGGGAATATTTTGGCAAGATCGGCCAGGAATTTGAGGTATTTGATTAGTCAATCTAAAAAGTTAACAATAATAACCGCTACAGTAGAAAATCGGCTCGACAATAAATCCTTCAGAGAATTAAGGAGAGTTAGTCAAGCTGAGGACATAATTAGTAATATCGACCACATTATTGAGCGATCGCAATCCGGCAGCCTGTAAACGCTGTTGCAACCAGGTTGGAGATGGGCTAATTTTGACCCCCTCGATCACCGTACCAATATAGGCAGGACAAGCTTTATTTTCTGATATTTCGAGAGTTAAATCTTTTTTAGGGGAAAATTCCCGTAATTTCACTTTTGGTAGGCTTAATTCCCCCCCCAGTTGCTCGAAATCCCCATCGTTAATTCTTGCTTGCCGTTGGTTCTTAACTATTGTAAACGGTGGGTTGTCACCGCGACCGGGTTGGCAGGAAAATGATTGCTAGTCAAAAAAAGAGCCTCAAATGAGTTATAATACAAGGGTTTTATCGTAAAAATTGCAAATTTTATCTTTGATCCTAGCTATTTCAGTTGTTATCGGCAATATTGTAGGAGCCAGTAAAAATGACTCGGCTTTTTGAAAGTTTACAAATCAGTGGTTATCGTGGTTTTGAACAAATAGAACTGTCTTCTCTAGGACAGGTGAACATTTTTGTCGGTAATAATAATTCTGGCAAAACTAGCATTCTCGAAGCTGTTTCAATTGTTTGTAATCCCCTCGATCCCTTTCAATGGCTAGAAGTTGCCCAACGTCGATTATACCTTGGTAGGATGTCTTTAATGCGACCGGATTTGGAAGCAATTAAATGGATTTTCTTTCGTCAGAATAATCTTGCTAGTAACGCATCCTATCAAGGACAAATTTCGATCAAGTGTACTGGAAATTCACCGATTAAAAATCTAGCAGCTAATCTCACCGATATTTACGGTGCGAGCAACGAAAAAGGCAACCCAGAAAAGTTCAATGATGATTCCACCGATTCGGAAACCGATCTGGTTATCAATGGGTTAGAATTAAGTGTTACCGCCCATATTTTAGAGCAAGGCAGTCTCCTTAGTATAGATAATGAACAAGTATTTCAGTTTTGGGAAAAAGAGCGTTTTATTCAAAGGAGACGAGAAAAAATACTGGTGGAAAATGCCACCATATTTCCTGCTTATTTGTCCTCGGAACCAATTCTAGATAGACTATCCAAAATCATTCTAAAGGAAGAAAATAACAAAGATGACATCCTAGATTTAATTCGGTTATTTGACGAGGAAATCACCGACATACAAATACTTTCACCCAACAATAAACCAACTCTTTATATAGAACATAAACAGCTTGGTTTTGCTCCTCTCTATGTGTTTGGTGACGGATTTAAAAGAACCTTAGTTATGGTGCTTAGTTTGTTGACAATTACCGATGGGGTACTTCTAATTGATGAAATCGAGACATCTATTCATATTTCTGCCTTAAGTCGTGTATTTTCTTGGTTAATTAACACCTGTAATCAAAGAAGAATTCAACTTTTTGTAACTACCCATAGTTTAGAAGCAGTTGATGCCATGCTACAGTCAGAAAAGTCCATAGAAAACGTGGTAGCTTTTCGGTTAAATTCTCCAAGGGAAAAACCTCAAAGATTTTCGGGCGATTTATTGCATAGATTGCGTTGGGAACGCGGGTTAGATGTGAGGTAGAGATGGTGAGATACTGCTATATTGTTGCCGAAGGTCCGCAGGATGTCGAATTCTTAATTGGTTTACTTAAATTTTATGGCTTAAAGCGAGTTAGGTTTTTATCTTCATTGGATAAATTTTGGGAAACACTTATCCCGAAAAATTATCCACTAGATGATGATTTAACCAAACGAGTGCCAGTGCCATATTTTGTTCAGAATGAGCAATTATCAATCGCTGTACATAGTGCTATTGGCGATACACGCATAGCGCAAACCATCGAAGAAAGTCTCAATTTCATTCAACCTTCACAGCTTTTTAGTGTGGGGATTTTTGCCGATGCTGATTACAGTAAAACACCTCAAGAAAGGTTCAATAAACTAATTACTAAGTTATCGGATATTGAGTTACCAAATTTCCTACCACCTTCTCAAATTGGTCAAGTTAACAATCATTCGCCTCGCTGTGGTATTTTCATCGCTCCTAACAATCGTGATCAAGGAACTCTAGAAAATATTCTCCTTGAATGTGCTAGGATAAATTATTCTCATTTACTCAATCTTTCTCAAACCTACATAGAAAGTATTGACAGGAATCAGTTAACTAAAAATGATCTCGAAGATTTTAAAAAACCGGCAGGTGAAAAGAAAGCAATTATATCCAGTATAAGTAGTATATTAAGACCAGGTAAAGCCCTACAAGTTTCCCTACAGGATAATCGCTGGATAGACGAGCAAACCCTCCAATTAGAAAGCATCAAGCTTATTAAAAATTTCCTTGAGCAAATTATCGGACTTTGAGAACAATTGCCGAGTTACTCTCGAAATTACCCTCATTTACCCAGAAATAAGCTATCCTAAAGATTGCCATCTTGTTCCGATTCTATCCGTGCCTTACTATTCCCAATATCCCGACGCTTTCACTCCCAGTTATCTGAGCGAACTACAAGGACAGATTCTCGCTTGTCCCCACTTCACAGTTAACAATTTAAATCGAGATTTCGTTAAAACCAAAGGCTTTTCCATCGCTTTTCGACGCACACAAATCAGCGCAGTAGAACGAATTTTTCCCTATTTTAAACCCTATCTTGATCGCAGTTTACAAGCTGACTGCAACGCTTTTTATCTTAATCCCTTACTCCTACAAACCGGTTCACGCGTCGATCCCCATATCGATCGCTCCCTGCGATCCTATTGTAAAACGATCGATCCTCCGCTCCTAGTTAGCGTCCTTTATGTGCAGGTTCCTAAAGATATTCAAGGGGGGGAACTGGTACTAGCAACAGGCAATCGTTCCGTGGCCCAGATTCGTCCTCGTACTAACACCCTGATCCTCTTTCAAGGAGATCTCACCCATTCAGTTAATCCCGTTAGCTGTTCTGGTATTCGTCTGAGTCTTGTCTGCGAACAATATCGTTTAGATGCCGAAGAATTGCGCGAGATTCCCGAAATGCAGATAGAATCGCGAACCATGAAACCAGAAAAGAAAAAAAAGAAAGATCGGGTCGTTGCCCTACAATAAAAGGGCATTTTTGTAAAGATATTCTAGATGGTGATGCGCGAACCGATCGTCGAATTAAGGGGAGTAACCAAAGCTTTCGGCAAGAAAGTGATCTTAAATAACGTCGATCTAAAAGTGTACGAAGGAGAAGCGATCGGTGTGATCGGTCCATCTGGTACGGGAAAATCGACGATTTTGCGCCTAGTCGCCGGATTACTGGCCCCTGATCGGGGAGAAGTGTACATATACGGCACAAAACGGCAGAGAACCGTAGAACAAGGGGAAGATCCCCTCGGTGTTGGTCTAGTTTTCCAACAATCGGCCCTTTTTGACTCCCTCACTGTTGGGGAAAATGTCGGTTTTGCTCTCTATCGCCACTCAAAGCTAAAACGAGCCGAAATCCGGGATTTAGTGGAAGAAAAACTGGATTTAGTGGGAATGTCCGGTTCCTACGACCTCTATCCAGCTGAAATATCCGGAGGGATGCGAAAACGCGTCAGTTTAGCCAGAGCAATTATCAGCGATCCCTCGATCGCCGCCGATCGACCGAACATTCTCCTTTACGATGAACCCACTGCTGGACTCGATCCCGTCGCTTCTACCCGCATCCAGACGGTAATTATGGAACTTCTCAAAGTCAAAAAAGCCTGTGGGGCCCATCTCATTGTCACCCACGTCCACAGCACCATCGAAAATACCACCGATCGCATCGTTTTTCTCTATAAAGGTCAATTTCAATGGGTTGGACCGACTCAAGAGGCTTATCACTCAGAAATCCCCGTACTCAAGCAATTTTTTACCGGCAGTATCCACGGACCAATTCAGTAAACAGTAAACAGTAATCAGTGAACTGATAACTCGCATCTGATCACTAATCACTGATCGCTGAAATCCCCCGATTTCTCCTGTAAGATACTTTTTAGAGATGAGGAGTAATTATTTATGGAAGCTGGCGGTTCACAACAGGGGATTTCCCCAACTCTGCGGCAAAGTGGTATCGGTTTAATGTTACTGGCATCGGGGGGAATATTAATCTGGTTTATCGCCTGGTTAAGTAATTTTAGCTTCGGGGGACGCAGTTATCGAGTCACCTTCCTTTTTCCTAATGTGGGTGGCATGATGGTGGGAACCCGCGTCGGTTATCGGGGAGTGAGAATCGGGCAAGTGACGGCAATTACCCCAGAACCGGAGGGAGTCGCCGTAGAAGTGGAGATTTCGCCAGCAGATCGCCTAATTCCCAGTAATTCCCTCATCGAAGCCATTCAATCCGGTTTAGTCGGTGAAACCACGATCGATATTACTCCCCTGCAAGCTTTACCCGTCGGTGGTGTCAAAGAACCCCCTTTGAGTCCTAACTGCAATGGGGAAGTGATTATCTGTAACGGTTCCCGTTTACAAGGGCAATCGGCGCTAAATGTCAATACCTTGATCAGATCTTTACTGAGAATTTCTAATCTAGTTAGTGATCCCGATATGGTGGCCGGATTTCGTTCCTTTACCCAACGCGCTGCCAATGCCTTGGGGGGACTCGATCGCTTTAGTGGTGAGGCAACCACCGCTTTAAGCGAGGTTCGTCGCAGCGGTACTCTAGGTAAACTTAATTCGGGGATGAGATCCCTGGAATCCTTACCCCAAGTATCCGGTTCCCTCGATCGCCTTTCTAGTGATCTTTCCGGTGTCGGGGGATTGAGTCAGGAAGCGACTACTTTACTGAGAAGTTTACAGGGAAGTGGCGGCCTGAGAAATTTAGACGCTACTCTAGTGGAGGCCCGAAAAACGCTGCTTTTGGTGGGCCAAACTACGGAAGAACTGCGGGTTTTTTTGGCAGCTAATCAAAATCGTTTAATTACCACTCTCGATAGTATCAAAACTACTAGCGATCGCCTACAAACTACTCTCGCTGCTTTAGATCCCATCCTGACGCAAGTGCAGAAAAGCCAAATTATTGAGAATTTAAACACTATTTCGGCAAATGCTGTTAAATTAAGCGAAAATTTAGGAAATTTTACCGCTTATCTCTCCGATCCTGCCACTGTTGTCACCCTACAGCAACTCCTCGACTCCTCTCGCGCTGCTTTTGCCAATCTTCAGAAAATCACCTCGGATGTGGATGAAATTACCGGTAATCCGCAACTGCGACAGGAAATTATTCGTTTAATTCAGGGTTTAAGTCGTTTGGTTTCTTCTAGCGAACAACTACAGCAGGAATTCGCCCAAGGTCAAGCAATGACAAGAATGGCCGCCCAAATTGCGACAATAGCCCCAAATCCCGCCGCTAATACCCCAGAAAAAGACGCTAAAAAACCTGAATCTGAGTAGCAGAATTTGGGGTTGGGGGTTGGGAAAAAAAGTCTGAGCATTTGTACTAAAATTTTCAAGACTCAGTTTAAATACACAACAGTTTGCCTAATTTTTTGTCATAGCTAAATGAGGAATTTCTTCACCATGTTGACGATAACTTTCTTTAACGCCTTCCCAAGCTAAAATTAATTGATTGAGTGCTGTTTGGGGGCTATCAGCAAAAGCGGAAACGCTAGGCATTTCTACTAAGTATGCTACCCAATCTCCCTCCTCATCTTGGAAGATATTAATGCTAAAACCGTTAAAATCCTCGGTTGTTCGATTCATTTTCTTCCTCCTGTATTTTTAAAAATTGTTTAACTTGATAAGCTTTCGCTTCACCGTTTTTTGTCGGTTGAATAGATATACGGACTCTCTTGGATGAATACCAAATGTGATGACTTCCTGTTTGATGGTCAAAAGTCCAACCACAAAGATTAAGCAAACTCTCAAATTCGCTAAAACGTAATCCTTGAGGCGAGTTTTTGGCCTTTTCTAGCAGTTTTTCTTTTTTTCCCATCGATCGATCACAACGAACTCAATCTATTTTAGCTTAAAGTTAAAAGAAGGAGATCGGATTTATACATCGCAGTCAGCCCTCAGCTTGCAAGAGTTATCTCAAAAATGGAAATTAATTTGGCACGAATACTTACAATGTTTTTAGCTTAGGAGATAAATTTTCATCCAGCAAAAACCGAATTTTCATGCTTTCTGTAAATACTCCTGCTCCTTTTTAATTTTTGCTTTTCTTAAACGATCAATTAAAGGAGATGATGTTTCTAGCCACTGTTGATAATGTTGTTCCCGTTGTCTTTCTAGCTTGACAAGATAGAGATCGATTTGTGCTTGATTGTGATAATAATAGGTCAAAGTGGCATAAATTTTTTCTAAATTTATAGTTGGTAATTCTTGGAGAATTTCTTGAGGACTATAACCTTGTCGATAGTATTTCAGTACGTCCTCAATGCCAATACGATGTCCTTTTAATTGAATATTATCTACTGCCACAAATTCAAAATAATCTTCTAACTGCATAGGTTGTTACCGCTTAAAAACTCAATACTATCCTAGCATATTGTTAAAAATGTACTGCAAAATTCAAAATTATTCACCGATTTTAAGTTTATCTGAATATTCAATTTAACCCACCTAGTTTAGATGGGTTAAATTGATAAAAAGAGATTAAGATTGACGTTTGAAAGCAGAACCAATTCCTAATACTCCTAACCCTAATAATCCTAGCATTGATGAAGGTTCGGGAATAGAAGGAGAGGAAAGAGCTATCACTGAGACATTATCCAAAGCAGCTCCCGCATCTGAGTTGCCTAAACCGATAAACTCAAGGGTAGTGGTTGTACTGTTAGCGGTAAAATCCCAAGATTTTGATAGCCATCCCATATTTGAATTGCTTTTTCCTGTTATATCAAAAGAAAAATCAGCAGAACTTCCTCCCGCACTCACTCTCATCTCTTTAATAGCAGAACCTCCGAAGGGATTACCGGCCAGGTCAAAAGTAACCCGATAAGTCTCGCCGATGGTTGTGTTGAATGTTTGCTGAATTCCACCACTCGCAAGTCCCTGTAGATCAAGACTTCTAGCACCCTCAGAAGCTTGCCAAGCTGTACCTATATAATCGATTGTTCCTTGGCTAACCGTCCATCCTGTAATTGCTGTGGAAACAGCATCAAGTTGTAGAAAAGAACCAGGGTTGACGGTAGCCGTCTCAAAACTGCCATTTTGAATCAAATTTGCTGCTTGTACAGGGGTGACTATCAAAGCACTCACCGCAAAGACAGAGGAAGCAATGGAGAGTTTTAATAAGCTATGCTTACCCCCCCCGAAAATCATTAGTTTTGCTAATCTTTGAGTCATTTTTGAAAATTCCATTCTTAGAAAAATAATTGAAAGCATAGCACAGAAAAGCTTAAAATAGATTAAGAAATAATTAAATTTGTGGCTCTCTTATTCTTTGTTTGATAAGTATTCGCTTGGTTTTCTTGGATATTGGGAGCAAAATGTTTATAGTTGTTACAAATTCTGGGAAGATGGGTTACGACGGATTGATCACCCATCCTTCGTTGTTAATACTTAGTGCCGTCTAACCCATCCTACAATGATTGATAAATTTTTTTTATCACCATAACCCCATGGGGGTATTCGGTTTTTCCCTTCAATCTAATTTAAGTCTATCTGAATATTTAACCCAACCCACCTACCCAGTCAGGTATGAGCTTTTAGATAGAGAGACTTGTGGCAAGGTATAATTAAGGTATATTTCAGGGAATCAATTGGATTATGGAAGAACTTTTAGAATTAAAAGCTTTGCTCTTAAAAGGTGATATTAAAGGTTCACTGGCGATTGTAGAAGAACTTGAAGATATGAGCAAAAATGGGATTATTAGCACCATTCGTAGTTATGCTGTTATCTTATTACTTCATTTAATTAAACAACAGGCAGAAAAACGAACCACTCGTTCTTGGGATGTCTCCATTCGCAATAGTGTTAGAGAAATTCAACGCCAAAATAAACGACGAAACGCGGCAGGATATTATTTAAGTGATGAGGAATTAACAGACACTTTAAAGGATGCTTATCTTAATGCTTTGGATGCAGCTTCTTTAGAAGTCGAAGCGGGTCGTTATCAATCGGAGCAAATTGAAGCTATAATTGACAAAAATAAACTGATTAGCGATGCTTTCCTTTTAATCAAAACCGTCTCTCCCTAGAAAGATTATGACAGACTCAATCTCTCAAGAACAAGCACAAGAAATGTTACGTTGGTTAAACAAAAATCGTGACACCGTGCTTGATTTATATAAGAATCAATACGTCGCTTATAATGAAAAAGGGGTGATTGCTCACGGTGAAAATTTACAGAATGTTCTGGAACAAGCCAACACAACCAATCAAGAATTTGTCATTTATCTTGTTCCTCGTTGTCGTTATTCTATTCAAATTTTACCCATTCAAGTTTAAAGTAGTTTAAGTTGATTTTGACAACGGCAAAATTCTATGAAAATAACCCTTTATCAACCGACGTTATCGTTATTATTGCTACTGTTGCTATCCAGTGGTTGTGCAGTCAATCAGGAAAAAGAGAAAATCACCACTCCGCAAGCGTCTCCCCTAGCAGAAATCCTGCCTTGGCAGACGGTCGAACGGGTTACTATTTTAAAAGCCGATCAGGATCCCATCTATGCTTTGGCCATTAGTCCCGATAACTCCCTGCTGCTGAGTGGTAGTTTTGACGGTACTGTCAGGGAATGGGACCTAAAAACTCAAAAACCTCTCAGGACTTGGCAACTAGGTGATACCGTTAACGCTATCCAATTTAGTCCCGATGGTGAGAGTTTCGTAACTGCCGATGCGGGGGGAAAAGTGCAACGCTGGAATACGCGCACGGGAAAATTAGAAATGACCTATCCCGGCCATGCTTTTCTCGTTACTGATGCCGCTATTTCTCCCGATGGTAAAACCTTGGCCACGGGTAGCTGGGATCGTACAGTTAAACTCTGGGATTTTCAGACGGGGAAACTGTTAAAAATCCTGCGCGGCCATAATCATCCCATTCAAGCGATCGCATTTAGTCCCGATGGTAAAGGAATTGTTAGCGCCGATTACGATGGCTTCGTTAAACTCTGGAAAGTGAGTACCGGTCGCTTTATTCGTGCCTATGCGGGTAATTTATTCCCCGTTTATCGGGTGCTTTTTTCCAAGGATGGTAATACCGCCGGTACTGCTAGTCAAGACGGTTCGATCCGCGGTTGGCAAGTGAAAAGCGGCATCGGCACCACTACTATTCTCGCCCATAACGACGCTGTTACCGATATAGCCCTGCTCGATGGGGGCAAAGTTTTGGCCAGCACCTCCGGGGATGGAACCGTCAAATTTTGGGATGTTAATACCCGTCGGCACTTGAATACCCTGAAGGGAAACGTCATCTTAAGGATGGTTGCCAGTCAAGATGGTCGTTGGTTAGTCACTGGAGATCAAGACGGTGCGATCGCACTGTGGCGGGGAATCTAATTGACTATAATTAAGACTAGAGTGTTTTCTAGGGCGAAATATAGCCATGGCAGCAGTGATTTTAAACTTAGATACAGTCAATCTCAGCGATGAGCAGTTTTACCGTCTCTGTCAAGTTAACCCAGATTGGCAACTGGAAAGAAACGTTCAAGGAGAATTAATCGTGATGCCACCTGTTGGGGGAATTAGCGGCAACCGAGAGGCCGATTTTATCATTGACTTAGGTATATGGAACCGTCAAACCCGATTGGGTAAAGTCTTTAGTTCGGCGACGATTTTTCGTTTACCGAAAGGCGGATATCGCGCTCCCGATGCCGCTTGGGTGAGTTTAACCCGTTGGCAAGCTCTGAGTCGAGAAGAACAGGAGAAATTCCCGCCTATTTGCCCCGATTTCGTTATTGAACTGCGCTCCCGTAGCGATTCCCTCCCGGAAATTCAAGCTAAAATGCGGGAATATCTCCACAGTGGTTTGCGATTAGGTTGGCTAGTTAATCCTCAACAACAACAAGTGGAAATTTATCGTCCTCAGCAACCCGTAGAAATTATAGAACTCCCCGCTAATTTAAGCGGGGAGGATGTCTTACCCGGTTTTAGTCTATTTATCTCTATTTTTGAGTAAAATATCCTTAAAACCGAGGTATGATCAGACCTCTTGTAAAAATCAAAATAGGAGTCGGTCGTCAGTCGTCAGTAGTCAGGAGAATTAAGAATCAATAATAATCAATTAAATGGTCTATTTACAGATTTTAGGCAATTTAATCCTTATTTTTGCCGTTTTTGACCCCTCTGAACCCGGAACTATGACTGCTATCGGTTGATCAGGTCTGGGTTTAGCTGGTGCCGCTACCCGTGGTAAACTGCCAGAAAAAGCCAAAACCAAAGTCTAACCCTTCGACTAAGCTCAGGGCGAGATTAGCGAAAATTTCGGTTTAACACTAAAACGGGCCCTGTCCGGTTGGGCGCATCTCAATTTTGAGGAACTATCTAGGGTCTGCTGAATAAATCTAAAAACCTTGTTGGATAATATCTTTAGGCCTTTTTGAAATCAAAAAGTGCCGGCCATTGGAGTTATCGGGGGGGAAATTCAAGGACTTTTTCCCTGAAAATTAGGTAATTGACCACCTAAAAATGGGTATAAACCCACACCCTACACCCTACTCCTAGGAAAAACTTTTTGCCGCAAACCCTATTTAACTATGACCACCGATACTGTCGCCACTCCCTCGCCCAAAAAACTCTGGTTAGCAGCCATTAAACCACCAATGTATAGTGTGGCAATTATACCGATTATTCTGGGAACAGCGATCGCTTATCAGGAAACAGGTCTATTTTCTGCCCCGATTTTTGCCACTTTTATCCTCTCAGCTATTTTAATTCTCGCTTGGTTAAATCTCAGCAATGATGTTTTTGATGCCGATACCGGGATCGATGTCAATAAGGCCCATTCGATCGTTAATTTAACCGGTAACAAATCTTTGATTTTCTGGCTGAGTAATCTTTTTCTATTATTAGGCATCGCCGGTATTTTTGCCATTAGTTATTGGCGAGGCGATTGGACTATCCTAGAATTAATCGCCCTCTGCTGTTTTTTGGGCTATACCTATCAAGGTCCTCCCTTCCGTCTCGGTTATCAAGGATTAGGTGAAATTATCTGTTTCTTTACTTTTGGACCCTTGGCGATTGCCGCTTCCTACTATTCCCAAGTCGGTGCTTTTTCTCTCTCTAGTCTAGCGGCTTCAATTATTATCGGGATTACCACTTCTATCATCCTTTTTTGTTCCCATTTCCATCAAGTCGCCGATGATCTCAAAGCGGGTAAAAAATCACCTATTGCCCGTTTGGGTACTTTAAAAGGTTCTAGAGTTTTAACCGTAGTGACGGTTCTCGTTTATGTTTTAACGGTAGTTTTTGTCCTGCTGCAAGTTTATCCCCCTCTCACTCTTTTAATCTTCCTTAGTCTCCCTTTCGCTTGGCAATTAGTCCACCACGTTAACCAAAATCACGACCAACCTCAGCTAGTCAGTAACTGCAAGTTTATAGCGGTTAATCTTCACTTTTTTAGTGGCATTCTCTTCTCCCTTGGCTATTTCCTTTCTTCCCGTTTATAAACCAGATTTTTTTTCTTAAACCCCTTGACAAAACCCCGCCACTTGACCTATACTTGTATTCATAATGGAAATCCGTGCCTGCCTGCGAACCCCTCATTTTTAGGCGGGATAGACCGAAAAAAAATTAACCGACTTGAATCAGTTATCAGTTATCAGATTTGAGTTTTAAGTTCACTGATTACTGTTTACTGTTCACAGAAAACACTTCCCACTTCCTCATTCATAATTCATAATTCATAATTAATCGCCACAAATCAAGGTTAGCATGAGTGAACAACCCCTCGGATCGGTTATTCAAGGTTCCCTGAGTGAAGGTTTAGAAATCCGTCTTTATCCGGATATTTCCGTGGAAGATATGCGCGTCGGTAAGTTTTTGGTTGTGCAAGGCACTCGCTCGCGTTTTTTCTGTCTCCTCACCGATGTCTCCCTGGGTAACTCTAGTCCCCGGATTATCGCGAATCCTCCCCATCCCGATGATAGTTTTATGCGCGATGTTTTGGCGGGTAGCGGTACTTATGGTACTATTGAACTATCGCCTATGCTCATGTTTACGAAGTCAGAGGAAGCCCCGGCTTTTCAAGCCGGGGTCTCTCTGACTCCGACTGGAGGTAATTCTCCCGCAGTTTCCGACACTTCTTTAGGCTCTTTTCAACCCCAAACTAGCGCCGATTTAGAATTACTGCCAGTTAAAACTATTCCGTCCCATTTTAGCCAAGTTTATGAAGCTTGTGAGCAGGATTTTCGCATGGTTTTCGGTTGGGAAGATGACCCCACCAGAAAGAATTTTGCCATTGGTCAACCCCTTGACATGGACGTGCCAATATGTATTAATCTCGATCGCTTTGTGGAACGTAGTAACGGTGTTTTTGGCAAATCGGGGACAGGAAAATCCTTTTTAACCAGATTACTAATTTCGGGCATTATTCGCAAACAAGCAGGGGTTAACCTCATGTTTGATATGCACTCGGAATACGGTTGGGAAGCGATGAAAGAAGGGAAGGATGTTTCTACGGTGAAAGGATTATCTCAATTATTCCCCGGACAGGTAGAAATTTATACTCTCGATCCCGATTCTACCAAACGCCGGGGAGTACGAGGAGCGCAGGAATTATTCTTAAGTTATAATCAGATTGAAATCGAGGATATTCGTTTAATCGGTCGAGAATTAGGCATCTCGGAAGCTAGTTTAGATAATGCCAATATTCTCTATAACGAGTATGGAGAATCTTGGATCGTTCAGTTATTAAATATGAGTAACGAGGACATTAAAATCTTCTGTACCGAAAAACAGGGCCATGCGGGATCAATTATGTCCCTCCAGAGAAAATTAATGCGTCTAGATAGTTTGAAATATTTAAAAACTGTTTGTCCCCACAATTATATCGATCAGGTTTTACAAGCTTTAGATGCAGGTAAGCACGTTGTCATTGAATTTGGCTCCCAAAGTAATATGCTTTCCTATATGTTAGCCACCAATATGATCACCCGTCGGATTCATGCTAATTATGTTAAAAAAGCTGAATATTTTTTACAAACTAAAAACCCCGTTGATCGGCCGCAACAGTTAGTGATTACCATTGAAGAAGCTCATCGATTTCTCGATTCTGCCGTGGTGCATCAAACTATTTTTGGAACCATCGCCAGAGAGATGCGAAAATACTTTGTTACTCTCTTAATTGTTGACCAAAGACCTTCAGGAATTGATAACGAAGTCATGTCTCAGGTAGGGACAAGAATCACCTGTTTATTAAACGATGAAAAGGACATAGAAGCCATATTTACAGGGGTTTCTGGAGGGGGAAGTTTGCGATCAGTTTTAGCGAAATTAGACTCAAAACAACAAGCTTTAGTTTTAGGTCATGCGGTCCCTATGCCGGTAGTAATTCGTACTCGCGCCTACGATCAAAAATTCTATGCTGAAATAGGTGCGACCGACTGGCGAGAATTACCCGATGAGGAAGTATTAGCGGCAGCCAAAATTGCTAAAGCCGATCTAGGATTTTAGAAAAATTAATTTTTGATTGTAGAATAGAGTTGGATTGTTTTTACTGTTTACCTCCCATGACCGCTCAAATATTGATCTCGAAGATAAGCTTATACGATCGAGATTTTCAGCTATGGATCGAGACAACCGTTAACCAATTACGACAGGAGGATTTTGCCTCGGTTGACTGGACTAATCTGATCGAGGAATTAGCAAGTATGGGAAAAAATAATCGACACGCTCTCAAAAGTTTGTTAATTCAATTATTAGCTCATCTGCTCAAGTTAGTTTATTGGCAGACGGAAAGAGAGTATAATGCGAATAAATGGGAAGCGGCAATTATTAATTTCCGAGTTCAAATTGCCGATCTGCTGGAAGACAGTCCTAGTTTAAAACCTTATCTCCTCGAAATTTTCGATTCTTGTTATGGAAAAGCTAGGCAAATAGTCTCGAAATTGAGCAAGCAAGAAATTCCCATAGAAGTCATTATTACCCCAGCAGAAACCCTGGATGAAAACTGGTTTCCCTAACTATGCAACAAGGTGATTTAATCGAGATCGAGATTACCGACCTCAACCATACGGGCGAAGGTGTGGGAAAATACCGAGGACAGGTGATTTTTGTGCCAGATACGGTCATTGGCGATCGCATTCAAACTCGCATCACCTATATCAAAAAAAGTCATGCGATCGGCAAACTACAAACTATTCTACAGGCTTCTCCCCATCGTATCCGTCCCCGCTGCATTGTCGCCGATAAATGTGGTGGCTGTCAATGGCAACACATCGAGGATCAATTTCAGCGCCTGGTCAAAAAAGAGCAAGTACAAGAGGTATTAACCAGAATTGGCGGTTTTACCGAGCCTTTGGTTTATCCTCCCCTCACCGGTAATTCTCCCCTCGCTTATCGCAATAAAGCTACCTATCCCCTCGGATTTTCCCCCACCGGCAATGTGCAAGCGGGTTATTATCGTCGCGGCAGCCATCATCTGATTAATCTCAATCAATGTCCGATTCAAGATCAGGCTTTAAATCCGTTTCTAGCAGAGATAAAACAGGACATTCAGGAGCAAGGCTGGTCAATTTACGATGAAAAGACCCATCAAGGACAATTACGCCATTTATCCCTAAGAATTGGCCGCCACACGGGAGAAATTTTATTAACCCTGATTAGTACCGATAATAATTTACAGGGAATTGAGGCACAGGCGCAGCAATGGCTGGCAAAATACGCCAATTTAGTCGGTGTAACCGTCAATTATAACCCCGATCGAGGTAATGCTATTTTTGGCAGTCAGACCACAACTATCGCCGGAAGGGACTATATTACCGAAAAGTTCGCCGGATTAACCTATCAATTGGCTGCCGATACCTTTTTTCAGGTTAATACAGAGGCTGCTGAAGCCTTATTTGCGGTTATTTGTCAGAAATTAGACCTTAAAGGTGAAGAAATGCTTATTGATGCCTACTGTGGCATCGGTACTTTTACTTTACCCCTCGCTAAACGGGTTAAAGAGGTGATTGGACTAGAATCCTATAGCTTTTCCCTCGATCGAGCCAAGATTAACGCCCAATTAAATAATATTACCAACACAACTTTTATTTTGGGGGCAGTAGAAAAAACTTTACCGCAACTGACAGTTAAACCCGACATTATTCTACTCGATCCGCCCCGCAAAGGTTGCGATCGATCTGTCCTCGATAGTCTGTTACAGCTGCAAAGTCAACGCATTGTTTATATCAGTTGTCAAAGTGCAACTTTAGCCAGAGACTTGCAATATCTCTGTCAAACAGGCGATTATCAACTACTAGAAGTGCAAACCGCCGATTTCTTTCCCCAAACTCCCCACGTCGAATGCGCTGCTTTTCTTAGACAAAAAACAGCGAATATGGTAGGATGAAATAAGGGGAAAAACCCGATCCTCTAGCCGTTTATGGCTGAAAAGTCAATGGTTAAGGATAATAGCATATTAAGCCCCGTTCCAGTCAACTACTTTTTTGATTAACTACTCGCTCAAAGCTGCCTTGATTCTCGATTGGTGTGTAGATCAATCAAAAAAATATCTAATCCATCTCAGAGACAGAAAAGGGGCAGAATATGACTTATTAGGTATGGCAATCATCTAGATCGACGGTTAAGAGACCTTAATCTTTCTGTAAGAGAATAGTCATTGAATAAAAGCTAGAGGTAAAGCGCGTGATTGCTATTTCACTGCCAACAAGCAAACGAAGCTGGAACACCATGAGTTTCGCTTCCACCTTGTATCTTTGTCCGATTTTAGATTTATTGACCGCTAGTATTCCCGAAGAATTAGAACCAGAAATTAGATTAGGATTGCAAGAAGCTTTAGTTAATGCCGCTAAACACGGCAATCATCTCGATCCAGGCAAAACAGTGGTCGTTCACTTTTCCAGCAGTAAAGACGAGTATTCTTGGGTAATTACCGACGAAGGTTGTGGATTTACCCCCCGTTGTCACCATCATGGCTGTAGTTGCGATTGTCCCAATTTTCCCCCCGAAGAAGCGGAAAATGGCCGAGGACTGTGTATATTATATCAAATCTTCGACCAAGTTGACTGGAATCAAAAAGGAACCCAACTGAAACTTTGTAAACAAATTAAACAGGAACGCGGGTTCACCTAATGACCATGACCGTGAGAAGGACAGGGAGGAGCAGAAATTGAGCGATCGAGCCAGCCTGTAGCCTGTTGTAGCCGAGGAAGTGCTTCTTCTGGCTGATTATCTAATAAAAACACCAAAGCCGTCCCTAATTGTTCGGCGGCCCGAGCATTACGATTGGCTTTCAGACGATGCCAGTCAATCGGTGCGATCGCCAAACGTTCCGCCAAAATCCGCGCCAATTCCAGGGTAGATAGATGATCAACAGTCTGAGATGAGGAGGAGACAGGGGATGGAATCATAATCAAAAGGTTTCGTAAAACCGTAAAATCGTCTATAACTATAGTTTAGACGCAGGTAATCGGATCGAGTCCATGTCCTTAGAAGAAAACCCATACCCTAGCGATGAATCGGCAGAATTTACCCAAGCGATTGAAGAAGTCGAAGCGGCGATCGCATCACTAAAAGACCGTTATCGACAGATCAGCGAAGCAGAAAAGCAAAAAAAAGACCTAGAGGCACAATTTAGCCAAATAGAACCCCAATGGCGGGAAAATCCCCTACCTGAACTAGAAAAGGAATTGGTACAAATTCGCGAACAGATTCAAGAATTAGAGGTAATTTTAGAAAGCAATTTACTCAAAGAAGGGGAATTAAAGCGCCTATTCTGGGAAGGAATCCGTCGCGGACTGCTGGGGGAAGTTTTTTGGCAAATTGTCCGCTTTGGTGGTATCGGAGTCTTACTGGGTTGGATTCTGCGATCCTGCAGCGGGTGATTAACTGCACAGGAGTGGGGTGTGGGGAGTGAGGTGTGGGGTACTGATTAGGGTTGGGTTCCATCCAGACGGATTTGACATTGACGGGCATCGAGCCTAACTAGAGGATTGCCGTTATAAGTGCCTTGTTTAACTATTCCTAACAGAGAAGCCATAACTAGACATTTTCTTTCTTGGTTGGGATAGGGCGCTCTGGGGGTATTGGCGGCGGCGGGATATAATACGATTATCGCTTGGTTTTGCGGCGGAGTAAATTCTAAATCCGGCACATGACCCCGAAAGGAAAACTGTACCCCCGGGCTGCTGCTAGTAGTGGGAACATTCGGAAAATTACCCACCACCATAAATACTTCCTGCGGCAGACGTAGGGAACCCGCGTTAGTATTAGTCGCCACTAAACAACCCGCTTCACTGGCTCTTATTTGCGAGTAAACCGTGGGATTAGTGCCAGTCCCGTTAGTAAAATTAATCGTGCAAATTCTCCCTCGACGCATAGCTTGTTTTTGGGCATCCTGTAGGGCTGATTGTATAGAATCGGTGGCTTGTTGGACTCTATTGCTATTCAACCAAGCTAATAAATTAGGTAGGGTTAAGGCGGCAAGAATTCCCGTAATTGCCAAAGCTACCAAAATTTCTAACAGGGTAAAACCCTGATTTTTATGATGGACATTTAAACGACGCATCGGGAATCACCTCGACAGAACTTTCAGCAATAACATTTTCTTGGTTGGGGTAATCTTTAGAATTTTTATCTGTTGCTTCGACTCGATAATTAATACTGAGACGATGGGGATTAGCCGATTGGCCAGTAATATCAAAAGTCCGATGGAGAGAATAGTTTTTAACGACAATTGGTCTTGTCTCTACTTCTTGGTCAGTACTGGTGGGGAGGGTAGTGGGGATGGGAGTATTCGTTAGTTGTCTTCTTAAAGCTGTGGCATAACCCTCCGTTCCTGTACATACATCTGTACTGACATAATCAGGACTGGATTTCACATCTAAACTCGAAGCTAAAGCTTTGACATACTCGAAGTCTTCTTGAATCCAAAAGTTAGCTTTAGCTTGTCTTTCTGCCCGAACTTTATATAAGGCATTCACTGCCATTAACTGTAAGGTTCCTGTTAAGAAAGCGGTAATAGTTAAAATGGCAATGATTACTTCTAACATCGAGAAACCCGACTCGGACGACGGCAGTTTCAACTGTATCCCCTTTCCTTTTGATTTCACTTTTCAACCCCCCCGTTTTTCCTGAAAACTACTGGCTTTTTTTAGCTCTCAACTACAGAGTACCCAGTTGACATCCTCACCGCCGTAAAACGGACGGCGATTCCTCACCACGCCACTTTTTTAGAGTGGTCGCGTCAACGGGGTTGACGCAGATAGCGAAAAACGCTTAATTGCTTAAGTCTGACACTTTCGACCCGTCCATTTTCAGTGTCCGAATGCCGGACGGCCACTTTGAACAAGTCGAAAAAATCCAATGTTCAACCTTATTTCCTAGAAAGTTTTACTCGTTCAAGGCCGAA
>NZ_JADBSA010000134.1:0-8485 GCF_020246945.1 Microcystis sp. M113S1
AAATCCTTATCTGGCAAGAGATTTAATTGATTAGTTCGCTCTAGATCAAAAACAATTGACAAAAATCGCTAAATGCCTTTCTATATAAGGGTTACATCCCTTATAACCCCCGTCCATTGCATAACACAAACCGAAGAGCCACTAAAGTTAATTTTGTTACTGATAAACTGGTAATTTGGGATTATCCACTGATAACAAACCGGTTAAAAGTGAGGCGGGTTTTTGACTATAGGGCCAGGCAAAAGCATGGCGAAAAGCCGCATCTTGACAAGCTTGTAATTGTCGAAAATCGATCACATCTAGGGTGAGTAAATTCTCGTACTCGAAGGGCAGCCGGACATTGTGTAAACCGGCATTATCGGTACAGATAGCAATATCAACCCCCGCTTCAAAACAGCGATCGAAGACTATCTTTAACTGGGATAAACTTTTGAGGGTGCCAGTTTTTAAATAGGTGGTGGGACAGACTTCTAAACATTGATGACGACGGGCAACTTCCGGCAGCAGTTCCGGATATTGTAGGGGAATTTGAATACCGTGACCGATTCTTTGCAGATAGGGCAGTAATTGGGGATAACAACCGTCCTTTGTTTCGTAAAGATGGCCGGTGGTATTTAAACCCTCTTCCCTGGCATAACTGTATAAACCAGCAAATTCCTCTAGTCGAGTTTGGTAGTGGGAATCACCCCCAGCAATATCGATCGCACAGACGTATTCTCTCATCTCTAGGGCCAGATCAACGATCGCTTTGTTGACTTCGGAGGGAAGTCGCGAGTGCATACAGAGAATTTGACTGGTAATAATCGGATATTCGCTCATTTTCGAGGCTTGACCGACGATCTCGACAATCGATCGCATTTGCTCGATTCGCTCTGTTTGGTTCAAATGTTCGTCGGTGCGATAGTAGGGAGTATAGCGCAATTCTAAATAGGCAAGATTCTCGAAGATGTAAGCGCCGCGAATCAGACGATAGATAAAATAGGGCAAAGTTTGGGCGGTTTGAACACTTTCGACTAGGGTATGTAATTCTAAATACTCATCTAAACTATTACGTTCACGGGTGTAAAATTCCTCAAAAGCTTGGTATTCCTGGAATTTGGCCGCTAAATCCCGCTCATGTCTGTGAAAGTAGCGCCAGAGAATTCTCGGTACTACCGATCCCCCTAAATGCCGATGCAAATCTGCGTATAAAGCCACAACTCCGATGCTCCTTAGTCTCTCAAATGTTCCTTAAATATAACGAAGTTTTACAATTGTTTGACAATTGTTGCCAAATATTATCAGTACCTATTCGGTGATCGGTTGGGTGTTGGGGAGCGGGGAGATAGTGAACAGTCGCTAGTGCAAGGCTCAGATCTGATCACCGATCACTGATTCAAGGCTGACAGCTAGAATAAGGTCATTAAACCTAAATAAAGCTTTAGGGAATAGAGGAGTGACAACATATACAATGATTGGGGTTTATAGTCAAGCAACCCTAAGCCTATGCCACGCCGTGATGACTTACAGAAAATCCTAATCTTGGGCGCTGGCCCGATTGTCATCGGACAAGCCTGTGAATTCGACTATTCGGGAACTCAAGCCTGTAAAGCCCTACGAGAAGAAGGTTATGAGGTAATTTTAGTCAATTCTAACCCCGCCTCGATCATGACCGATCCAGAAATGGCCGATCGCACCTACATTGAACCAATTCTGCCGGAAATTGTCGAGAAAATTATCGCTAAAGAACGTCCTGATGCGATTCTACCGACTATGGGCGGTCAAACTGCCCTAAATACCGCCGTAGCCTTGGCCAAAAGCGGCGTTTTAGAAAAATATAACGTGGAACTGATCGGGGCAAAACTCCCCGCTATTGAAAAAGCCGAAGATAGAGAACTATTCAAAAAAGCAATGGAGAAAATCGGTGTTCCCGTCTGTCCTTCGGGGATTGCCAACAATTTAGAAGAAGCAAAAGCGATCGCCCATCAGATCGGTTCCTATCCTCTCATTATCCGGCCGGCCTTCACTTTAGGAGGAACCGGGGGCGGTATTGCCTATAACCAAGAAGAATTTGAACCGATGGCTCAGTATGGTCTAGATTGTTCGCCTACATCGCAAATTCTCGTCGAAAAATCCCTAATTGGCTGGAAAGAATACGAATTAGAGGTAATGCGCGATCTAGCCGATAACGTGGTGATCATCTGTTCGATCGAAAACTTTGACCCGATGGGGGTCCATACCGGCGACTCGATTACGGTTGCGCCCGCCCAAACCCTGACCGATAAAGAATACCAACGCCTCCGGGACTATTCTAAGGCAATTATTCGGGAAATTGGCGTAGAAACCGGCGGCTCGAACATCCAATTCTCCGTTAATCCCACTAACGGCGACGTAATCGTGATTGAGATGAATCCCCGGGTATCGCGTTCTTCGGCCCTGGCATCGAAAGCCACGGGATTCCCGATCGCTAAATTTGCCGCTAAACTAGCAGTAGGCTACACTTTAGACGAAATTCCCAACGATATCACCAAAAAAACCCCCGCTTCCTTTGAACCAACTATCGATTACGTCGTCACCAAAATTCCCCGCTTTGCCTTCGAGAAATTCCCCGGCTCCCAACCGATTCTAACTACCCAGATGAAATCCGTCGGGGAAGCTATGGCTATCGGTCGAACTTTCCAAGAATCCTTTCAAAAAGCACTTCGATCCCTAGAAACGGGACGTTTTGGCTTTGGTTGCGATAAAGTCGAAACTCTCCCCCCTCTCTCGGAAGTCCGGGCTGGTTTACGGACACCTAACCCCGAACGAGTTTATAGTATCTATCATGCTTTTAAATTGGGCATGAATGGGGAGGAAATCCACGAACTAACCGGGATTGATCCCTGGTTCCTCGATAAATTGGCCGATTTGATGGAAACCGAGAAGTTTCTCAAACGAACTCCCCTGAAAAGTCTTAGCAAAGAGGACTTATTCGCCATTAAACAACAGGGCTTTAGCGATCGCCAAATCGCCTTCGCCAGCAACAGCAGCGAGGACGAAGTGAGAAGTTATCGCAAGGGTTTAGGTATTGTTCCCGTTTATAAAATGGTGGATACCTGCGCGGCAGAATTTGAGGCTCTGACACCCTACTATTATTCCACCTACGAACAGGTGGAATCGGAAGTTTTACCCTCCGATAAACGCAAAGTGATGATCCTCGGTGGGGGTCCCAATCGCATCGGCCAGGGGATAGAATTTGACTACTGTTGTTGTCATGCCGCTTTTTCCCTCAGTCAAGCCGGTTTTGAGACGATTATGGTCAACTCTAACCCGGAAACTGTCTCCACCGATTACGATACCAGCGATCGCCTTTACTTTGAACCCCTGACCAAAGAGGATGTCTTAAATATCATCGAAGCGGAACAACCAGAGGGTTTAATTATTCAATTCGGTGGGCAAACTCCCTTAAAACTAGCCCTTCCCCTGCAAAGATATCTAGAATCGCCTAATTGTCCCGTAAATACCAAAATTTGGGGAACTTCACCCGATTCGATCGATACTGCCGAAGATCGGGAACGGTTTGAAAAAATCCTCCGAGAATTAGATATCCGACAACCCCCCAACGGTATTGCCCGCAGTTTCCAAGAATCCCAAGCAGTGGCTAAACGCATCGGTTATCCTGTGGTAGTACGTCCGTCCTATGTTTTGGGCGGTCGGGCAATGGAAATCGTCTATTCCGATAGCGAATTGGAACGCTATATGAAGTATGCGGTACAGATAGAACCGGATCACCCGATTTTAATCGATAAATTCCTCGAAAATGCCATCGAAGTGGATGTGGATGCCCTCTCAGATGCCACGGGAACAGTAGTTATCGGGGGATTAATGGAACATATCGAACAAGCGGGCGTACATTCGGGCGATTCTGCTTGTTCTATCCCCCATACGTCCCTTCCTGACTCAGTTTTAACCACAATTCGACAATGGACGGTGGAACTAGCGAAAGCTTTAAAAGTAATCGGTTTGATGAATATCCAGTATGCGGTACAGGGGGAGACAGTTTATATCTTAGAAGCGAATCCCCGCGCTAGTCGTACTGTTCCCTACGTTTCCAAAGCAACGGGAGTTCCTTTAGCAAAAGTTGCCTCCCTCGTCATGTCGGGCAAAACCCTAGCAGAATTGGGCATCACCAGCGAAGCAATTCCCCGTCATATTGCCGTGAAAGAAGCGGTTTTACCCTTCCAGAAGTTCCCCGGTGCTGATACTCTCCTGGGACCAGAAATGCGTTCTACAGGCGAAGTAATGGGGATTGACAGCGATTTTGGCAAAGCTTTCGCTAAAGCAGAAATGGCCGCCGGCGTGATTTTAGCCACCAGTGGGACGGTTTTTGTCTCGATGAACGATCGCGATAAAACCCCCATGGTTCCCGTGGTTAAGGATCTGCAATCCCTCGGTTTTCGCGTCGTCGCCACTTCGGGAACTCGTCAAGTTTTGTTAGAAAACGGTTGCGAAAATATCGATTTAGTGCTAAAGATTCACGAAGGCCGCCCCCACGTTATCGATTGGATCAAAAATGACTGGATTCAGTTTATTGTCAATACTCCCAGTGGTGAAGAATCCCAAAACGATGGCCGACAAATTCGCCGTACTGCCCTCGATTATAAGTTACCAATTATCACCACTATCGCCGGGGCAAAAGCGACAGTAGCAGCCTTAAAATCTCTGCAATCCCAACCTTTAGAGGTGAAAGCTTTACAGGATTATCTCGCCTAATTTCAGTTATCAGTTATCAGTTATCAGTTATCAGTTATCAGTTATCAGTTATCAGTTATCAGTTATCAGTTCACTGAAAATACACCCCACTTCCTAATTCCCATGACCGATACTCTAAACGATTATAAAAACCTGATTAGTGAACTGATTAACCGTTATAAAAACCGCGTCGATTTCCTGACAATTCGTCTGGAAGAAGCGCGGGGGACGAATATTCTACTGCGTTCCGAACGAGTGGAAACCCTCAGCGAAGGTATTGCTATCGGTGGTCAGGTACGCGCTTGTTATCAAGGAGGTTGGGGATTTGCCAGCTTTAATCAATTATCCAGTTTACAGGAACGATTAGAAGATGCGATCGCTGCTGCCCGTTTAATTGGGGAAGAAGAAACCCTGATTGCTCCGGTAGAACCTGTAATTATCTCCTGTGAATTACCTTTAACGGGAACAGACCCGCGTTTAGTGCCATTAGCTGATAAAAAAGCCCTCTGCGATCGCTATAATAACTTACTGCGTCAACACCATCCCAGTATTGCCACCACTTCCGTCCGTTACAGCGATAGCAGTCAACATATTCTTTTAGCCACTTCTGACGGGACTTTAATCGAACAAAAATGGTCGGACTTAGAAATGCGTTTTTCGGCCACCGCTAGGGATGGGGACAGTGTACAAACAGGCCGGGAAACCACGGGATCCCGAAAAGCTTTCGAGGATCTGGTCAATTTAGAAGAACAGGTGCAAGGGTCGGCTAAACGTGCCGTACAAGCCCTAGTTTTGCCCCCTGTCAAGGGCGATACCTACACCGTCGTCATCGATCCCATTTTAACCGGTCTGTTCGTCCATGAGGCTTTTGGCCACCTGTCAGAGGCAGATATGTTATACGAAAATCCTGACCTTTTGGAAGTGATGAGTATGGGCAAACGTTTCGGGCCGGATAACCTGCAAATCTTTGACGGGGCCTATCCGGAAGGTCATCGGGGCAGTTATTTTTATGACGATGAGGGAACCCCCGCAACGACGACTCAGTTAATTAAAGACGGGGTTTTGGTGGGAAGACTGCATTCGCGGGAAACGGCGGGCAAATTAGGCGAAAAACCGACCGGTAACGCCCGTTGTCTCAATTATCATTATCCGCCCATTGTCCGCATGACCAACACTTGGATTGAACGGGGAACCACTGCCGTTAAAGAGTTATTTTCGGGGATAAAAACGGGAGTTTATGCCCAAAATTGGCAGGGAGGCATGACTAACGGCGAAATGTTCACTTTTAGCGCCGGGGAAGCTTGGATGATTCGCGATGGAGAAATTGCTGAACCCGTTAAAGATGTGACTCTCTCCGGTAATGTCTTTAAAACTCTAGCCAATATTGAGGCAATTGGTGATGATTTCTACTGGGATGAGTCGGGAGGCTGCGGAAAAGGAGGTCAAAGTGGTTTACCGGTTGGCTGCGGTGGCCCCAGTCTCCGTATCCGCGATGTGGTCGTGGGAGGAGAAGCAGATATTCAGTAATCAGTAATCAGTAATCAGTAATCAGTAATCAGTAATCAGTAATCAGTAAACAGTAATCAGTGAACAGTGAACAGTGAACAGTGAACTGATTACTGATAAGAATGTCCACTAAAAACTCAAATCTGATAACTCAAATCTGATAACTCAAATCTGATAACTCAAATCTGATAACTGATAACTGATAACTGATAACTGATAACTGATAAGACTGTCCGGTAAAAACTCAAATCTGATAACTGAATCGCTTTGTCGGTAAGGGTTTTTTCGGCAAATTATGGCAAGTGTATTAGCGCAGTTTCATACAGCCGAAATCGAAATCTATCTCATCTTCTCATCACTGTCTTCAATTTCTTGATCATCTTTATTGATTTCTTCTTTAAATCCCCGTAAAGTTTTCCCCAAAGCTGCCCCAAATTCGGGTATTTTTTTCGGTCCAAATATCAGGACAACAACTACAGCAATAATTACTATTTCTGGCCAACCTAATCCAAACATAATCTTGAAAGTAAAAAGTAAAAAAGGTGTTGGGTGTTGGGTTTTAGGGTGTTGGGTGTTGGGTGTTGGGGGTTGAATTCCCCTATCCCCTATCCCCTATCCCCTATCCCCCTCTATACCACCACTTCAGCGCGTTTATAAGCTTCGTCGAGGACTTCTGAGAGAGTCGGATGGGTGTGGATGCGGAAAGCGAGTTCATGGACGGATTGGCGTTCAGCGATCGCATTAGCCGCTTCTTGAATTAAATCCGATGCGTGGATACCGATAATATGAACACCGAGTAATTCCCCCGTATCCTGACGATAAACGACTTTAGCGATGCCTTCCGTTTCTCCTTCCGCTAAAGCCTTAGAATTTCCCTTAAAATAGGTCTTGACAGAAGCGACCTTATACCCTTCTTCCTGTGCCAAAGCTTCTGCTTGCGGTTCCGTTAAACCCACATAACTAATTTCGGGGTGGGTAAAAGCGGCGGCGGGAATACTGCGATAATCGATGGTTTTTGGGCGATTACAGATATTTTCAATGGCTATTACCCCTTGACCCGAAGCAGCGTGAGCTAACATCATTTTACCCGTAGCATCGCCCACAGCCCAGAGATGGGGAATCGGTTCACCGTCCTGAATTACCTGCATTTTGTCATTAACGGCAATAAAACCGCGTTTATCCAGTTCTACCCCAACAAATTCCAATCCGAGATTCTTTGTCGCTGGGATTCTTCCTGTAGCGACTAAACAAGCATCTACTTCTAAAATTTCGATCGCTTCTTTGCTTTTTGCGTCCACCAGTTCAATGGCCACAGGATTTCCAGGTTTAATACTTTTTGCCAAAACTCCCACATAAGTCTCGATGTCTCTAGGTTTAATCAGAACTCTTTCAGCGATTTTCGAGATTTCTGGGTCAAATCCTGGCATGAGACTATCTAAAGCTTCGATCATCGTCACTTCACAACCCAAAGCGGTGTATATATCCGAAAATTCTAGACCGATATAACCACTACCGATAATTGCGATCCACTTGGGTAAAGTTTCCAATCTAACGGCCTCATCGCTGGTAAAAACCGTTTTATGATCGATCTCGATCCCCGGTGGGACAAAGGGAACCGACCCCGGACAGAGCATAATATCCTTAGCGGTGTAGATTTTTTCGCCACTATCCCCGATGACGCTAACTTTTTGCGGACCGGCGATTTTTCCCCAACCGTGGATAGTATCAACCTTGAGACGTTTAAGACTATTAGTGAGATCGCCTCTAATTTTACTGACAAGGTTGTTAGCATGATTAGCAATTGTCGGACGGTCAAAATTAACGCCACCGATGGCAATACCTAAACTTTTCAGATGGTCACTATCGGCCAATTCGCGCACTCGTCCCGAGGCTGCCAGTAAAGCTTTAGAAGGAATACAACCGCGATTGACACAGGTTCCTCCCATATCTTTGGCTTCGATAATAGCTGTTTTTAGCCCACATTTGACTGCGTGTAGGGCTGCCCCGTGGCCACCAACTCCAGCACCGATAATAATTAAATCGTAGTCGAATTCACTCATCGAAAATTTTGGGTCTGAAACCCCGTCGTTTCACGACGGCTTTACTGTTAAATACTAGCACATTTACGGAATATATGCTAAAATGTGAGACATGGAAAAAGCCTATTCTTACCGATTTTACCCCACACCCGAACAAGAGTCGCTATTGCGGCGCACTTTGGGCTGTGTAAGATTAGTTTACAATAAAGCTCTCCACGAACGAACACAAG
>NZ_JADBSA010000135.1:0-3989 GCF_020246945.1 Microcystis sp. M113S1
CGGACAAGCTTTTCTGAACCGAACCCCCTAAGCCGAGTTTTCAAGGTGCTGTCCGCCCACTTGGTTTTCGAGACGGTCTTTTTAATTCTAACGTAAAGCCAACCTAGAACGGCGGGGTTTCCCACCCAAAATTTTCGATGACGGGAACCAAAGGAGAGAATCCCCGATCTTGTTTCCTGATCACCGATAATATCTACCACTCCCTCTCCGTAAATCCAAGGAAAAGCTCCTCCGAGTTGGCGAATTTGCAGAGTACCATCGGGATTAATTGCTTTGATAATAGCACCAATTTCGTCTTTATGACCAGTAATAGCAATTTTTTGGGTCGAATCCTGTCCTCTAATTTTGCCGATGACATTTCCCGCTTGATCTTGCCATGTTTCTAATCCTAACTCTTGAAAGCGTTCTAGTAACAGGCGATCGATTTCCGTTTCCATTCCACTAGGAGAATGATGGAGGACAAGAGTAGCAATAGTGTCAAAGAGGTGATCAAAATCCATATTTGTCTTGATTTGTGGGTCGAAAGAGAATTATTATCGAAACAGGAAATCGAGAAGGTTTTACAGGAACAATATTGGCGCAGCCATGGCTCTTGGGTGATTGCCAGTTAGCATTTAATGATTAATCAGAGGTGCAGAATTAGCCTGAAAACCCGCAACTTTCAGAGACTCTAGCACCGAATTGTCATCCTCTACCCAATAGTTTTGTCCTAAACGCACAAATTGACGCTGAGTTCCCGCACCAATGGTGGCAATAATGGGAACTTTTGCCTTTTGTTTGTCTCCCGATTGCAGAATACTTTTAAGAAGATTTTGACGATTTTGGTTGACGACATCTTGCATCGATAAATTAACCATCACCATTTTAATGGTTTCGATCGGTTCCGCATCTTCGATAATTAATTGTACCCGATCATCTCGGCGATCAATTTTTCCCCACACCATTAAAGTTGCTTCCTCCACTAATAATTTTTGCAGACGTTCATAGGTATCGGAAAAAACCACCGCTTCCGACTGTCCCGAGGCATCTTCTAGGGTTAAAAAAGCCATGGGAGTCCCTTTTTTGGTCATAATTTTCTTAACGGCATTTAATAGGACAATTGCACTGACTTTTTTTCTGGTTTTGTGTTCTTCTAAGTCGGCTAAATTGATAGGAGATAGGACTTGAGCGGCTCTTTGTAAAGCTTTTAAAGGATGTTCGGAAACATAAAAACCTAAATGTTCTTTTTCCAGTTTTAACTTTTCCTGTAGGGAAAAATCTTCCACTGCCGGCGCACTGGGAGACTGTTCAAACTCGGATTCTTGTTTATTTTCTGTGCTACCTCCTAGCATATCAAAAATATTCATTTGACCACTTTCTTTCTCTTTGGTGCGTTTTTGCGCCCAGGCAACTACTAATTCTAAATCTTCAATTAATTGATGGCGATTGGGTTGAATTTTATCAAAAGCACCACAATAAATTAGCGTTTCTAAAGCTCTTTTGTTGACCAATCGCAAATCAACACGCTCGCAAAAATCACCTAAGGAAGTAAACTTTCCTCCTGTTGCTTCCCGCGCTTTTAAAATAGCCTCGATCGCATTTTCGCCCAGATTTCTAACTGCGGACAAACCAAAGAGAATTTTGCGTCCAATCGGGGTAAAATGTTTTTGCGATCGATTGATGTCGGGAGGTTCGACATCGATATTCATTTTCTGACAGTTTTCTCGATACTTTTCCACCTTATCCTGATTATCGCTACTAGCAGTTAGTAACGCTGTCATATATTCCACAGGATAATTAGCTTTTAAATAAGCGGTTTGATAGGTGACGTAAGCATAAGCGGTAGAGTGAGATTTATTAAAACAATTGGAGGCAATTAACCCGTTGCCCAGCAAAAAATTATGATCTTTCTCCACACCAATATCGTAAACGGGTTTTCTTCCCAAGGATTGACGACCGATAATTTTCACCATATTAGTAACTCAACTCTCCAGAGATTTTGGCAAGGGTGCTAATAGAAATATAGCATTTCTTTGCTCAATCAGGCTCCCCAGGACAAAAAAATTACCATATTAATAACTAAAGTGTATATTCTACCTACAATAGGTTACGATCAAATTAAACAACATCATCGAAAATTTTGGTCTGAAACCCCGTCGTTTCAGGTTGGCTTTACTATTAAATACTAGCGCATTTACACCATATATGCTAGAATGTGAGGCGTGGAGAAAGCCTATTAGTTTCGATTTTACCCAACACCCGAACAAGAGTCGCTATTGCGGCACACCTTGGGCTGTGTAAGATTAGTTTACAATCAAGCTCTCTATGTCAGAACACAAGCTGGGTACGAAAGACAAGAAAGAGTAGGATACAGTCAAACTTCTTCAATGTTAACCGAGGAGAAAAAACAAGAAGAATTAGACTTCTTGAATTAGGTTAGCTGTGGCCCTTTGCCACAAGGTTTAAGACACCTATAAACAGCTTTTACTAATTTCTGGCTCTTCGGGACTTGGTATGGTTCGATAGGGGGGCATAAATCGACTCAATCCTTATCTGGCAAGAGATTTAATTGATTAGTTCGATCCAGATCGCAAACAATTGACAAAAATTGCGGCAATGTCTGTCTCTATAAAGGTTTCATTCCTTATAACCCCGTCCATTGCACAAGACAAACCGAAGAACCTAATTTCTTTGCTGGTCCTACTAAATTTGGTTAAAGGGTAGCAACGCAAAGCGGGACAAAATGCAGCAGTTGAGATAGCAAAGAAACCTGGCAACTGAGGGCAAGGGCATATCTTGACGAGAGGTCAGCACTGGGTAGTTCACGGATTGTGTTATAATTCTGGCCAAGCCATCAAGGTATTTGAAAAGGAGTAACACCATGAATCTATCTTCAGAAGCCTATCGCCAAGCCCTCGTGCGCGATGGAGAACGGCGCTATCGCGAATGGCACCAAAATTATCACAACGACTGCCGTCAATCAACGGCTGAATACCAAGCTCGTTCGGCCCAACAACGTCCAACAAAGCCTTGGATTTCCTCGGAAGCCTACCGCCAATTTTTAGTCAGAGATGGGGAGCGGCGTTTTGCGGAATGGCATGGCGAGTTTTTAGACTATCAAAGACAATTTCTGGCCGGTCAATCCACCTAAACGGATGTCAACAAATCCGCATTACAGCAATCTCTGAAAATAGTGGCTAGAGTCCAGGAAAAAATGGCTAATACCAATTCTCAATAGTCGTGACTAACATCCCAAAGTGCAATTCCTTTCTCAGAGAGGGATTGCACTTTGAAATGATCAACTAAGTCTGTCATTCTTTCGTACCTATCCCTATGCCCTAATCTATCACCAAGCCCTAGATAGCCCCAAGACCAAGGAGACTATAAGACTCGTTGGGACTCGTCTCAAAAAGCAGGTTCCTGTGAAGCAAGAATCTCCCATCACACATCTTCGCAGTGTGATGGCTAGATTGTCAAGTCTGTCCACCCCTCAGCCCCACAAATAACACCTAAGATAGCGACCATTAAAACTGAAATTTCCATACATTTGTAATTTAAGCACCTAAAAGCCTTGCAAAGCAAGGCTTTTGCTATTAGTTTATTTGTTCTATGTCCATGGCAGCTCTTGGCTAGAGCCAGCGATCGCTTGATAAGGAAAGCACAGGTGCGATCAATCAAAACAGGCTCCAGTTACCCTTCCGAGTCGATTGTAGGCAGTCAAGGGTAGTCCATCGATCGCCAAGACTACCTTGCGGTAAGGGTTTCATTATTTTTCTTGGGGGGAAGTCCAGTTATCCCTGCAAGGTTCTTGTATTTGTATTGTTTTTAGGTGCGCTCGCCCTGCCGTTCAAATGGGGAGTTTTGCTCAAAAAAAAGGGTACCAGCAACGACCTTAACCCGCCTTTTCTGAGAATTGACGGCATTTCTTAAGCACAAAAATGAGAATTGTTTTTAGGTACGCTCGCCCTGCCGTTCAAATGGGGAGTTTTGCTCAGAAAAAAGGGTACCAG
>NZ_JADBSA010000136.1:0-5736 GCF_020246945.1 Microcystis sp. M113S1
AATCTAAAAACCTTGTTGGGTAAGACTTTTAGACTTTTTGTCAATCAAAAAGTACCAGGCATGGGAGTGATCAGGGGGAAAATTCAGGTACTTTTTCCCTGAAAATTAGGTAGTTGACCACCTGAAAATCGGTAAAACCCTACACCCTACACCCCACACCCTTCCACCACCGAAAAACTTTTTGCCGCAAACCCTAACTAGGTTTTTTGTCTAGACTTGGTTCTTTCACCAAAATTGATTACAATGTCACCATCAATAGGCACTTCCTCTCCTCTCCTCTCACCCACTCGAGATTAACCTCGCTCTGAACACAGATAATCGGGTTAGTACTTAGTGCCGAAATAGCTTCTCTTCTTCTCGATTTTTACCTTTTCTGGGTAATTTACCCAGTCAGGATCGTTTATAGACTGATTTACTGCCTTGATCGACCCTAGATAAAATCAGGTCAAAAAATTATTGGCTTTGTTAATCACTAATTCTCTTAGAGCTGCTCAGGAAAATCTATGGTAAGTTTTTTTAAAAAGCTATTGACAAAAAAACCTCAAGGTGTTGGGTTAGAGATCACCCCGGAGCGTATTAACATAGCTCAGATCACCAAACAGGGACAAAATTATAAATTAGTTAAATGTTGTTCGTCGGATATCCCGGAAGGCATCTTTGAGGAGGGAAAAATCGTCGATTCCCCCGCTTTAGCGGAATTAATCCAAGAAGTCCTCAAGGAAAATAAAATTAACAGCAAACGAGTCGCTACTGGTGTGCCGATGCGCGAGTCAATTATCCGGATTATCCCCATTCCCTCGGAATTGGACGATCAGGAATTGCGAAATCTGGTCTTAAATCATGAGGCTAGTTTATACCTTCCCTATCCTCGCGAGGAAGTGGATCTCGACTACCAAAAACTAGGCTACTTTCAGGATGAAGACGGGATCGAAAAAGTACAAGTATTATTAGTTGCTACTCGTCGGGAGATTACCGATGCCTATATGGAAACCTTCCAACAGGCAGGATTACAGGTAGATGTGCTAGAAATTAATAGTTTTGCCCTAATTCGGACGATTCGCGAGCATTTGCGACAGTTTAGTTCCAATGAAGCCGCCGTTATTGTTGATATAGAATTTGATAACACGGAAATTGCCATCGTGGTTGACGGCGTTCCCCAATTTTCCCGCACTGTCCCCATCGGCACTTTTCAGCTACAAAATGCCCTCTCCAGGGCGATGAATTTGCCCACCTCCCGCAGTCCTGAGATTCTTTTGGGGATGACAATTCCGATTATTGCCTTTGATAGTCTTAGCACCAATACTGGCACTTCCGGGGCCCCTACTAACGCCGGGATGACGGCAGTGATGCGCGTTTTAGGGGAATTAACCGATGAGTTAAGGCGATCGATTAATTTCTATCTTAACCAAAGTGATGAACTGGAAATCGTCCAGTTACTTTTAGCCGGTCCCGGGGGCGGTTTAGCGCAACTAGACGAATATTTTACTCAACGTCTCAGCGTCCCCGCCATGGCAATCGATCCGATCGCATCACTGAACTTAGATACAACTCAAGAGATTCCTAATATCGAAAGACCTGGATTGGGAACAGTTCTCGGTTTAGGATTACGGGAGGTATAGACAAAAATTATGTATAGTCTTGACGTTAATTTTCTTAAGGATCGCCATCTCCAGCAAACGGGCAAAGGAACAACCCCCGCGGCCAAGATTTCCACCGCTATTAACCTGCGTAAACAAACACCCCTGTTGATCGGTGTGGGAGTGGGGGCCGGATTATTGACACTGACGGGATTACTCGGTTTAATCGTCGGTTGGCAAACCAGCGAAACTCAGGCCAAAATTCAGCAACTGGACGCGGAATTAGGTCAACTGCAAGCCCAAAGCAAAAAGCTAGAAGACCTGAGAGCGCAATTAACGGCAGTAGAAGGAGAAAATCAATCTCTGGTAACTGTATTCAATCAGATTAGGCCTTGGTCAGCCATTCTTCAAGAAATTCGCCAACAAACTCCCCCTAGCGTCCAGCTAACCAGTGTGCAGCAGGTGGAGGTTCCCGCCGCCCCAGATCAAGGGCAACCGAATCCAGCTACTCAGTTAAAAATCAGTGGTTTTGCCAGTAGTTACGAAGCAGTAAATGATTATCTCTTAACCCTGCAAGCTTCTCCTTTTTTACAGGGCAAGAAAACCGCGATCGAAAGTGCTGCCCTAGCCGATTTACCCGTACAGGTGGACAATGAGTACAAGAATATTAATATTACTTTCCCCCAAGCGGTTCAATTTGTGATCACCGCCCAATTAAGTGATACTCCCGCTACTCAACAACTGCTCAATCTTGCCCGCAATGGCGCGATCGGAGTTGTCACTAGGATTAATACTCTCAAACGCCAAGGAGCCATTCAACCATGACCTTTGCCGAAGAATTTGAAGATCGGGAATTAGAGGAATTTGAAGAGTATCCTATCGCTTTCGGGATAACTTTTACTCCCCGCAATAGTGGCATCGCTGCTGGTGTGGTGGGTTTACTAGGTTCTTTCTATCTGCTTTTTAACTGGGTGATGCCCGCTTATAATACCTTGCAACAGTTGCAAAACGATGCAGCTGGCAAACAACAACAGTTAGATCAACAAAAAAGCGGTCTGAGAGCCTCCGACTTCCAAACAATCGAGAGTCAGTTGCAAGAAAAAAAAGCTATTAAACAGCAAATACTCGCGCTTTTTGCCAAAGAAAAGGACTTAAGCACGATTCTCTTAGATATTAGTAATATCTTTAAGTCTCGCAATGTTAAGCTGATTAGCTTCCAACCCCAAGGACTAGAACCAGTGGTGGTTTCCGATGGTTCCCTCGGGAGCGCGGTTAATAATAAGCTCAAACGTCAAACTCTGAACGTCAAGATCGAAGGGAACTATGCTAACACTCAAGAGGTTATTCGGGATTTAGAAAGATTACAGCCGCTCATTTTGCTAAATAGTCTCAATACCCAGATAGAAAAGGAAGGATCGGCGGTTAAAGTGGTTAGTACCGGCAACAATAAAGCCACTATCGTTCCCCAAGGCGATAAACCCGTTACTACCACCTTTCTTCTCGATGTGATTATTCCTCTCAATGCCGAAGAATTAGCGAAATTAGCACCGCCACCCCCCGCCGCTGGTCAACCCCCCGCCGCTGGTCAACCCCCCGCTAGTCCGCCCCGATAATAGTCTTCAATCCGGTGTGAGTATTGCGTTTTTTGTCCGTTGAATCCCGTAATTGTTGAGGAGTGAAGTTAAAGTGAATCCGTCCCGCTATGCCCTGTTTATCCCCCAAATTGCCTCGTTTTTATTGATGGCTCCCCTGAGCGCTTTGGCCGAAACCCCCATTTCCTTCCATGGTTCAGAGTTAAAATCCGCTACATTAAAAGTTGAATTTTGGCAAGAGTTTAGTCAAGAAAATTTACAAAAGTCGCCAAATCAGCTTGTCCCTTCAAGCGCAGCCGTACAAAAGGAAATCAGCGATCGCATTTTAGCTAGTGAAAAACTGCTCGCCCAAAGTGCGCCCCTTGTCCCCAACCCGGAAATTATCATTCAAGGCGCACCCCAAGCCCCAGGTGTTCCCACCCTACCCCGGGCCGTCGCCCCACCGGTGGGAGATATTGCCATCTCTAACATCGATGCTAGTGCCGAAAAGGTCAAATTCGAGCCTAATATGACTGTACCTCGCATTTTACTGCGGGAAGCTTCCGCTAGAGAAGTGTTAATGACCCTTGCTAACTATGCCGGTTATAACGTCGTTTTCACCAGCGCCCAGGGGGAAGCTAACGCCACCTCTCAGACAGTTTCCTTGGAATTTACTAACGAATCGGTGGAAAACATTTTTAACGCCGTGTTGTTAATTTCCGGACTCCAGGCTAACCGTCAGGGTAAAACCATCTTTGTCGGGGCGCAATTACCCCAAGGGGCGCGTAATCTGATTAGCCGCACCCTGCGTCTCAATCAAGTTAAAGCCTTTAATGCCGCCATTTTCCTCGCCACCCAAGGGGCGGAATACCAGCGTTTAGTTACCCAAACCGAGGATATCGTCGATCCCCTCACCGGACGAGTAACCGGTCGCCGGGATGTTCCTGCCACCCTAGAGGCACTAACACCCCAAAACACAGAAGGATCAAAAGCTGCCTTACTTTTAACTGGTTTAAGAATTGCCGCCGATGATCGCCTTAATTCTATCAATTTAATCGGCGAACCCCGACAAGTCCAAATCGCCACATCTTTATTAACCCAACTGGATGCTCGTCGCCGTCAGGTGGTGGTTAATGTGAAAGTTATCGATGTCAACCTGCTCAATACAGACCGCTTTAACAGTAGTTTTTCCTTCGGTTTTAACGATGGTTTCTTCGTTCAAGATAACGGGGCAGCAGTGCTGAACTTTGGTAATATGAACCCACCTACTAGCTCAACTGTAGGCAGACCGGGGGCTTTCGCACAGCCTGTTGTACCGATTTTTGATATCATATCGGGTACGGGGACAGCAGAAATTCAAAATTTTCTTGACATTCAGAATGGCGCTCCCTTTGGCCGTGTTAACCAGGGACCGAATGACTTTTCAGGGGGTCTAACACCCTACTCGCGCCCTAGTTTTGGTCGGATTAGTAATCCTTTTCAGCCCGGATTGAGTGACTTTACTCCTGGTGAACCAGCCACGTTCAATCCCATCACCGGAGTCACCACACCGGGTAAACCAGATGTCTTCACCTATGAACCCCCGACCCTCTTCCAATATCCCCAAAAATTCCTGATGACCCTGCAAGCCTCAATTCAGACAGGAAATGCCAAGATTCTCACCGATCCCTCGCTGGTGGTGCAGGAAGGTCAACAGGCCACCGTTAAGCTCACCGAGAAAGTGCTAGAAAGTGTGCGGACGGAAGTAGATCCTCTCAGTGGCGTACGCACCACTACCCCCGTCCTGGCCGATGCTGGGTTAACTCTAGCGGTAAACGTCGAGCAGGTGGATGATAACGGCTTTATTTCCCTGTCGGTTAGCCCTACCATCGCCTCTCCGGGATCTCCAATTCGATTTGATAGCGGTGGTCTGACAGTCAACACCCTTACCCCTCTGATTCGTCGGGAATTGACTTCTGGTTTAATTCGTCTCCGGGATGGACAGAGTTTAATTCTTTCGGGGATTATCCAAGAGCGCCAACAGAGTTCTGAGACAAAAGTGCCAGTTTTAGGCGATATTCCCATTTTAGGGGCTTTATTCCGCAGTCGTACCAATCGCAACGATCGCTCGGAGGTGATTATTCTCCTCACTCCCAAAATCATCGAGGATACGGCCACCTCTACCCTCGGCATCAACTATCAACCGGGCCAAGATGCGGCGGAAATGCTTCAGCGTCAAGGTTTCCCCGTACAACCGCGACAGTAATCAGTAATCAGTTATTTGACACTCTCGCCGTCAAGCTACGCTGTGACGGGAGATTCTTGCTTCTACTCCTCTTAACTAGGGTTTGCTGAATAAAGCTAAAAACATTGTTGGATAAGGCTTTTAGCTTGATTGAGAGCTTCCCAAATGCACTTAAATCTGCGCTTAATCGCTTAAAACCCTTGCATCTTCTCTCCTTAGTACCAATGTATCGCAAGATTGAGCAACTGCCAACGCCACCGGACAACTTCGAGTTTCCCTCGGAGGGGAAATTATCCCCAGACAATCGTTGGGTAATTATGGCCAATCTAATTCCTTGGTCAGAATTTGAAGAAGAATATGCCCA
>NZ_JADBSA010000137.1:0-13210 GCF_020246945.1 Microcystis sp. M113S1
AAAGTCCGAGAAACGATTAAAACGACTTCAAAGGCGATTATCTGAAAAGAAAAAGGGAAGTAAAAATCGTCAAAAAGCTAGACAAAGATTAGCTAAAGCTCACCTTAAAGTAAATAGGCAACGTCAAGACTTTGCTGTGAAGTTAGCAAGGTGCGTAGTTCACTTCTTAGATGTGATAGCCCAGGTCGATTTAAGAGTTAAGAACTTAGTTAAGAATCATTGTTTAGCTAAATCGATAAATGATGCGGCCTGGTATCAGTTTCGAGAATGGATAGAGTATTTTGGGGTTAAATTTGGCAATATAACAATTGCTGTCGCACCGAATTATACAAGCCAAAATTGTTCAAACTGTGGTGAAACTGTCAAAAAATCTTGATCGACTAGAACCCATCAATGCAAGTGTGGATGTGTTTTAGATCGGGATGAAAACGCCGCTATCAATATCCTTAAGAAGGGGTTAGGTACTGTAGGGCATACAGGAACTTTCGATGCTCGACCCAATAAACGCTTGGGGAGAGAATACCTCTACTTTTTCAGAAGCAATTCTGTCTAAGCAAGTAATCTCTTTGAACCAAGAATCCCAGTCGCTTTAGCGCGCGGGGAGTGTCAATTAACGAATAATTTAGATAGTCAACAGCTTAGATAATCGCTTTAAAAGTCAGACAGAGGAATAATTCCACAGGCTTGAATTTTGCTTAAAACGAGGTGAAGTTGCCACAATAACCAATTGCCAACTCTCCAGAAAGCCAGGGAGTTTTGATTGTCAGAAGCTTCCGCAGATGGGTAACAAAGATTTTCTTCAAAAATCAACCAATGAACGGGTAAATGACCGAGGGGAGAATTCGGCTCTAATTCAAAGTTTAGTTGCTCATAATTGAGCCATTGACCTTCTTTCCGCCAACCCAGCCGATCGCCAAGTTTCTTTTGGGTTTCATAATCCACTAAACCACCGAGACTAGAGAAAATGGCTTGCTGAATACTAAAACCGAAATGACCATTACTATAATGAAGCCAAAGTTGATCAATTTTTTTCAGATCCGAACAAGGTAATTGAGCAATATCTTGAGGATAAACCTCATTCCAGTAGGTTCTACCCAAAATTTTTAATAGTAGTTGGGTTGTTTGGCGATCGGCCGCTTGCCACTGTTGCTTTCTTAGCAAATCTTGTAATTGATTATAATCAATATCAGCCGATTCTTGAGTTAAGATATTTGGGGAAGTCTGGGGATTTTTAGAAGTAGAAGATTTGTGAAGACTGTTTTGAGTGAATTGAGAGACAACTATTGCCAGGGGAGTTTTGGGGATAGTGTCTTTTTGACAAGCCTCTTGTTCTGCTAAATGATGAGATAATTTATTGATGGTTTTTTCTAGGGAAATAAATTGTTCTGACCATTCACTTTCATTGAATAAGTAATCATTAAATTGATCAGAGGAAAAAGCCTCTTTTAACCTTGCTTCTTTCTCGTAACCAGTCGCCAGAAAATTTAGCAAAAACTCAGAATTTATGGCTGAATCTGACGTTTCTAAGAGAGCAGGCTGAGGTGGAAAAATATTATCTACCAAATACTTAATTTCTCCAACTGTTGCATAAAATTCTTCATCCACCTTAATCACTTCTTCTATTAATAATTGAAAAGGAGCAAAATAGTCCTGTAAGTAGTTTTCAAAATTAATCGCATTTTGGGCAAGATCAGCAATTTCTTGGCGAACTCGTTGAGATTTGAGTTGATAATGATTTAATTCCTCATAAATTTTGAGTTCTTGAATAATTGCTTGCACAATTTTTTTCTGCTTTTGAGTATCCTCGGCTAATTTCTGAACTCCTTCTCCTAGTAATTTAGTTTTTCTCAACATCAAAAAAGATGTTTTTCCCAGTAGCAAAATTGACCGAAAATTTTCCTGTTTTTCTAGCTTGAGTTGATTGAGAATATTCTGATTATTATTGTTTTTAATTTCTAACTTTATTCTCTCGTAGTCTAATATTTTCAATTCTTGATATTTTTGGGAAAATAAAATTTTGAGATTGTCACTGAGTTGGAGTAAAAAACGATAATATCCGTCCTGATAGATTTCTAGTCCATTAATTAGTAAATTATAGTCTTTAATTAATAACTGAGTCTCGATCAAGATTTCTTGTTGAGTAATTTTTTCTTTTCGTTTAATAATCTTACCAAAATAGTAATGGTAGCGAACTCCTTCTTGAATTAATTTCCGACGTTCCTTGATGATTTTCTGAAAATTTTTTAAGTATCTATTTTTAAAAACAGGAAGTTGATAGCTTTGCTCATAAATGGCAATTTTTTTATAGGTCATCAGATGTTGAGAGTTCCTATTTAGCATAGCTATCTTAGACCAAAAAATTCCTCAATACTTAGCAATAATCATCCGCTGCCCCCATCTCTTGCAAGAGGGAGCAATACCTAATTAAACATTTTCAACTTCAACAACAACTGGTTCATTTTCAATAACTGGTTCATTTTCAATAACTGGTTCATTTTCAATAACAACTGTTTGAGGATTTTCAGGAGTTGGCTCAGTTACCGTTTCTTGCTGCTTTACTGTCTGTTCTTGATGGTCAGTCAAGTGTTTTTTGGTTTTTAATTTCAGGTCATCAGTCAGAGGTAAAGCATCAATTTCAGCTAAAAGTGTTTCCAGGGATTCTTTTTTACTTCGCTCAGTGTAAAAAGCATTCAGAACCGCTTCAATTCCGTACTCGGCGATCGCATCTCCTAAGACAGTAACCAACCCCATCGCTCCGATACCCAGAAAAACTACAAAGGGTTGTCCGAGGGTGAAAATTAGCACGATGACAGCAATAATAGCCGAAGCTAAATAAGTACCTGCCACTTTTTTGATAATGTTATCGAGTTCCATAAAAATCACCTCAAATTTCTAGCGAAGGATTAGTTTAATTTTAAAGCAAGGTTACTCTGTCTGTTGATCGTCGTCAAGTAAAGCTTGAAGAAAAGGTTCAAGACTTTTGGGACGATAATCGGAAAAGGCCTTTAATCGTTTTACCACACTGTGATGAACAGTGACAACTTTTGTATTGAAATATCGCCATTGCTCACCTCCCAAGGCCGACAATCCTTTAACAGTATTATCGAACTTGATGGTCGGGTCTGGTTTAATTTGGAATTCCTCGGATTCAGAGGTAGTTGAATTAAACTCTAATCCCAATTTTTTGGCTTGATTAATCATCCATTGTAACGGGTAGTCGGAAAGTCCTTGATATTCTTTTTTGCCACCACCTAGACAGGTATGTTCACCGACAAATAAAACTTCTTTGACAACTTGTTCAGGATTTTCGGGATTGGCTTTGATCGGAGTGGAAGGGAAGTTTTTACGTTTTTCATCAATGGCAACAGCATGAAAAGCATTCTGGATAATCGGACTTAGTTTTGTATTACTAAATTCATATTTTTTATGATAAAACTTAGCCAGGGGAAACCAGGGAGTTAAATCGGGAATACCAAAATTGCCAACTGTATCCCAACAACCTAACATCTTGACTGGAATACGATCTTGAAAATCTTCCTTTTCTGTCTCAATTTTTTTAGCATTAGCGGCACGAAATTGTTGAGCTTTGGCACTATCGGAACTAACGGTGTGGTCTCGATAGAGTTGATAAGCTAGGGGAATTTCTTTAATCTTAGAGCGTTTTAGGATTCCACATTTATCGATAAAACTGGCCAAACATCGAACGATATATGCTCCTCGACTAAAACCTAACAAATAAATTTCATCCTCGGTTGTGGGATTGTAGTTAAGGACAAGAAAACGATAGGCATCTTGAATCATTCGATCGAGGCCCCAGCCAAAAGTTTCATTCCCTAAACTTTTAATAAATTCGTTATCTTCGGGGCTGCCAGAACCTGACAGAAAGACGATTTGGGGGGTTTGATCCTCGGCAATATACTTAATAGATTCGGCGAATTTAACCACATTGGTGGGGTAAGCACTGGCAGAGTCTTCCCAAGAACCATCACAACAAATAATTAACCGTTTTTTCTGGTTTGAATAAGTGAGGCTATCCGGTTGAGAAATTGCTGTTTCAGTAATCTCCTCAATTTCATTGCTGGCAAGGGCAGCTTCTTCGGCAATTATAATTGATTCTGAATTATCTTCCCGGGAAGGTTCTTGATTTTCAGATGGAGCATCCTGTTCAATCACTTCTTCTTCTTCAAGGGAGTTAAAAATTTCGTTGACCATTGTTATCCTTTTCGCACTCCTTCTAGCTTTACTGCTAGTCTGAGTTTTTGATTTAGGGATCGAGGTCGGTTTGGAGGGAAGACTATCTAGTTGCCAGGTTGTCCCATAAAGAATACCATGATTGCTATAACTTGTTTGATCCTCGGCACTGCCATTGAGTGATAAATAAGTGACTAAACCAAGGTCATCAACTAAGGGAGATTGATACATCGCTTCTTGGATTTCTTCTTGGCTACGCGCTTGATTCCAAACAGAAAGTTCTGCAAGACAACCTTGCCAATAATGGGAGAGATTAACAGAGGCTCCCAAGATAATTTTTTCAATCCCCGTTAAGGCCCGGTTATGACCGTTGCCACGATGCCAAATGATCCCATTGCGATAGATCAACATTCGGCCTGTGGTGGCATTTTTGACAAAGGCCCAGTGAGTCCAATCACTATAATCTTTAAGCTTGACTTTTTTTTCAATTCGATCGAAACCTTCTTCATTTCCCGCGTCCCAAAAAATCGCAGGTTTCACGGGATCGCCCCAGGGCAAGGTAATATGTAGAACGCGGTTATTTTCCTGATTAACAGCTTCTAAAAGAGTGGTTTCTGTGGATAAATTATTTTCCCCTTTTGCCCAAAATGTAATGGTAATACTCTGATCGATGTCAAGAAATCCGTGGGATAGCTCCATGTGATCATCGATGCCATTAAATTTTAGTACAGAGCGTTGTTCAGCCATTGGTTTTGTAATCACCTAGGGGAGAAAGAGGTAATCAGGGGTTCAGGGATTCTGACTAATAAGAGACTGATCTATCTGTCGTGATTTCCCAGAATGCTACCGCCTAGCTTAACACATTTTAGTTATCTAGTGATATATATAAATAAATGTGTAGGAGTCAACGACTAATATTCCAGGGCCGGCACTTGCTGTGGCGAGAAACTCAGAGGAGTTGACCCCAATCCCTATCGCCATCAAGTAGTAGAGACCTAGTACTTGGAGGGATGCACATGGCTGACTGACATCCCTCCCCGGGACGGTTATCAGCAAACCCTAGGTACTTATTGTAACTCTGACCAAATTCCTCGGCAGCGCTCTACAATTAGTCCCTGAAAAATTAATTGGGTTGCGGGATGAATCTCTACTTTATACAGAGCAAAAAGACCTGTTGGACTATTTAGATTTAACTCCCTTCGCGTTAGAGATAAAGCTTTTGTTCGGTGCATTTCCACCGCTTTTAGTAAGCCTGGATAACTGACATTACGCAGGGCCAATTGACCATTTTTTGTGAGATAAATAGCATCATTTTGCAAGAGATATTCCAAACTGATCAAACTAGCGTGGACATCCACATCTTTTTCTAAACCCCCTAAACGGTGAGCATCTAAACCAAAGCGAATGCAGAAATTAACAGCGACTAATTTTCCCGCTTCTTCGGCAGGTAAAGCACAGTCGGCAAATTCAAAGCCTAAACTATCTGAGCGCCACTCCTCGACTCCGGCATAGGTATAGTTTTGAAACAGTTTATTTTTGAGTTTCAAGTCAAATCCCAACCCACTAGCATGACCTGCTTCATGGAATTGGGTATCGAGATGGCGATAGCGTTCACCATTAATTTGATCCTCTAGGGGTCCTAATAGTAAATCGGCCGTTTCTGGCTCAAAAATTTTTCGGATACATTCGTAGCTAGAACCGGAAAAGCGTCTTTTTTGCTCACTGGCATTATTTAAAGCTGGTCCCTGAACACTATTGGGAAAAGTCCACCTATGGGGAACGATAAAAGCCTCCCCCTTTTCTCCGCTAACTGTACCACAACTAGCAATTTCAGTAAAGGACAAATTTCTGGGAATCGGTTGTCCTAAACTGCCAAATTTTTCACGAATTAACCTTTCTAGTTGTTCAATAGAAGGTTCACTATTTTTATGAATTTTTCCGTAAATCGCACTCAAAGTGACTTGTTGCTTCCCCTGACGATTGATGCTATAGGGAGCAATCATCAGAAAATAACCATTTTTATCGATAAAATTCAGATTAATGAAATCTTCTGATAAAATGCTCCAGTCATCGGTTTCTAAAGCCGCTGCTGTTTTCAGAAGCCACTGAGCCGGAATTTCACAGTTATCTGCTTCCTGTTGACGCAGTTTTTTCGCCGCAATTGCAATTTTATTTTGCTGGATATCTTGGACGATTTCTTGGAACAACTGTTGTTGATTAACCAGGGTTTGATTCATTTTTTTGGTAGCTAAGTTGGTGTAATGTTTTAACGTTGTTTTTTGAACCATCTCTCATCGGCTAAACTCTTAGCCATTTTAAGATTTTAGGGTCTTTGTCATAGCGATAGGTCAGTCCATCTTTCCCCGTAATTGATTTTCCCTGACTGGCTTTGCTTCTAATGCTACTGAGAGAATAGTCGCTTAATTCCTTCATTTGTGCATGGGAAAGTCCTTCTTCGACTTCTGTTAAGATTGTTGTCGTTGGCGATTCGGGGGGGGGTTCCTCGGCAGAATTGATTTTAGGATTGACCTCGGTTTCCTGATTCGGTAAATCTTCGAGCCTAGTTTGAGAATTATCGACAGAAATATTAATAATTTCTTTCGCTTTTTGTCGGCGATATTCCTCCACTGTAAGCAGTTGCCAATGAGAATTACTAGAGAGTTCTAAAACCCATTGATGATAGTTAAAGAGACTTTCCCGATGTCCAACACTAATAAAAGTTGTGTGAGTTTTTTGCAATTGCCGATATAAATTTTCCTCATTGTTTAAGTCCAAAGCACTTGTGGCTTCATCTAGGATAGTAAAACTGGGACGGGTAATTAATACCCTAGCAAAAGCCAAACGTTGTTGTTCTCCCAGGGACAAAATGTTTTCCCAAGGCTCTTCTGTATCAAAGCTATTGACTCGATTTAGTAAATTTTGGAGATTGACTTCTTGCAAAACTTCCCTCAATCTTATCTCATTGGTTTCTTGATTACGATTGGGATAGAGTAACTGTTCTCGCAAGGTTCCTAATATTATATAGGGACGTTGGGGCAGAAACAATACTTCTTCTAGGGGGGGACGCACTAATCGGCCGGTTCCTGCATTCCATAAACCGGCAATCGCACGTAGCAAGGAACTTTTACCCCGACCACTCGGACCGACAATTAATAAACCTTGTCCAGGCTGAACAGAAAGGGAGAGGTTTTCGACAATTACCTGTTCATAATCGGGGGTTTGCAAGGTGACATCTTCAAAGGAAAATTGGGTTTCTTCGATGGTTTTAATCGTGCTTAAATTTTCCGGTTGTTTAATGACTTCTTCTAAGGCTTCGGAAAATTGCGATAGACGTTCAACATAACTGCTAAATTGTGCCGAAGTGCCAAATTCACTAATTAATTCCGCCAGCGCCGTAGCAAACAAATTAGCCGCTAAACAGGCTTGCCCGACCTGTCCGAAACTAATGCCCTCACTATTGATATACAAAGGACCCAAAATGACAAAAGTAAATACTTGAATTGCCGCCTGATAGCCCCGACTAAAAATTTCTGTGCCTCTCTCCCAATCAATTTTACGTTTAGCACTGTCTAAGAGTTTATTAAATCTCCGCTGAATAATATTTAATTCCTGATTTTCTCCCTCAAAGAAAGCGATCGACTCCGCATGATTACGAATGTGGGTTAGAGCATAATTATAGTTAGCCTTAAGTTCTAATTCTTCTTGAGTAATTTTATTTAGAGCTTGGTTAAAATAGATAGCAATGACGTTACCGAGAATTGTCCAAACGACTAAAATAATGGCGACAGAGGAAGAAATTGACCAGAGAATCACTAAAAAAGTGATCATATCTAGGACATTTTCTAGGGAAACTGCAAAAAAGGAGAGAGCTTTACTGGTAATCGGCTCAATTTCCTGGGATAAACGCTGATCTGGGTTGTCGATATCGGATTTAAAATTAATTCTGTAATAGGCGCGATTATGCAAATATTTTGTGAGAATCCAGTCATTGAGCCAAGCATACCAATCCAGGGCGATTCTTTTCCTGAGAAATTTAAGCAAGCCAACCAAAAGGGTGACAAAGAGCAGTCCAACCGCGAAAACTACCAAAGTTTTGACAAATTTATCAAAATCATTTTTTTCAAGAATGACATCAACTAAGTAATTACTAATAAAGCTATTGAAGGCATTTAAGCCTACAACCCCTAGGATTACCCCGATTAGTAGGATGAGCATGGCCCAAGCTTGAATCACATCGGCAAAAGTCCTTCCCCCCGATTCAGTAGGATACCAATAGGGAGCAGCGATCAGCTTGACACTGTGCCAAAATTTGCTGACATCGGAGATAATATTAGTCGTCGATCGATCTTGAGAGACTTTGGCGGACATATAGCATTTATATTTGAGTTGTGGACATTTTGCTGGAATGATTTTAGATTTTGGCTGGATTGGCGGAGTTGATTCTGGGGTTGTCTGTTGGGTTCTAGTTTCAGGAGAAACCTTCCCCTGTGTAGAAGGCAATTGGCGAAAATATAATGCTCCCCGACAATTTTAAGGTTATTGTGCTTGAGTTGTGCTAACATACTCCCGTCGCTTTATCTGTCAGTATAGAGCGCTCGCTTTCTCAGCCACCCTTGCTACTGCTTCTTTAACCCTCGTTATCTTACTACAAGTAACCATTGTTTTGATAGCTAAAGCTAGTGAGCGCTTCTCAGACTACCACATATTACCGAATTTTGTTGACCATGACAAATTTTTTTTCTATGATAAGATTTCAGGATACAGGTTTCAAAGCAATGAGGTGCGCCGATTTTCTTCCCCGTTTCCTGTTCCCCGTTCCCTCAAAGCGATAACATATCTTGCGATATCATGGTTAAAAATGTTCGATATATGTTACATTTTGTACTCGGCTTCCTTGCGCCCCTACAGTGGGGCAAATTCGGTTTCTGTAGGGGCATAAAGCATACGCCTTCCCCTAGATAACCTTTTTTGATCACAAATGCGGGAGACTCATGAGTATAGATATGAAAACAATTTACCCACTTTCACGTGGTCAAGAAGCAATGTGGTTAATCTACCAGATTGCTCCAGAAAGCGTTGCTTATAATATATTTATTACTGCAAAAATTTATTCTTATTTAAAGATTCCTGTTGTCAATCGTGTATGGCAAAAAATTATTGAAAAGCACCCGATTCTGAGAACCACATATACCAGTCATGAAGGTAAACCAGTTCAACAAGTTAATCAACAACTGAATTTTAGTGTTGGGGTAATAGATGCCAGCGAATGGAGCGAAGACCACTTAAGAGAGAAAATCTATGCTATAGCTGACACCCCTTTTAACTTAGAAAAAGATTCAGTTTTGAGGGTGAATTTATTTACTCTTTCACCAGAAGACCATATTCTCTTGCTCACAATGCACCACATCGCTGGTGATATGTGGTCTTTTAATTTACTGCTGGGTGAATTTCAAACGTCATATACTAATGAAATCAAGCGAATTAGTCAAGGGCAGCCAGAAACAGTAGATTCTCTCAGTGAAAAAAAATCTTATGCAGATTTTGTCCACTGGCAGTCAGAAATGCTATCGGGTTCCAAAGGAGAAAAACAGTGGCAATATTGGCAAAAACAATTAGCTGGCGAATTGCCAATTTTGAATTTGCTCCCAGACAAACCCCGCCCCCCAGTAAAGACTTATCAAGGGGCATCATATATTGCCAAGCTAGATGAACAGTTAATTGAAAAACTCAAGCATCTAGCTCTAGCCACAGGAACAACCCTTTATCGGATTCTGCTCACAGTATTTTACGTCCAACTTTACCGTTACACTAATCAAACAGACATCCTCATAGGCAGCCCGATGAGGGGTCGGACGGGTAAAGAGTTTAAAGAGATTGTCGGCTACTTTTCTAATCTGACCGTTTTAAGAGTTTTTGTCGAGGAGAATGCCACATTTACGGAACTTCTTGCTCAAGTCAGCAAAATAGTTAGGCAAGCTCAAAAGCATCAAGATTACCCATTTTCTCTGTTAGTAGAAAAACTCCAGCCACAACGCGATCCCAGCCGTTCGCCTTTCTGTCAAGTTAGTTTTACTTGGCAAGCACAAACTTGGTGTGAACAAAAGGAGAACTTATCCCCCAGTCAAGAACCAATGCTACAGATGGCTCCCTATTTACTTGGACATCAACGCGGTGCAGACTTTGATCTAAGTTTAATGGTAATGGAAGCAGCAGAAACCTTCCAACTAAACTGGCAATACAATACTGACTTGTTTGAGGATACTACCATCACACCCATGGCAGGGCATTTTGTGACTTTGCTAGAGTCAATTGTTGAAAATCCACAGCAACCAGTGTCATTGTTACCTTTACTGACACAGCGAGAGCAACATCAACTATTAGTCGAATGGAACAACACTAAAGCTGAATATCCCTCAAATAAGTGTATTCATCAATTATTTGAGGAGCAAGTTGAACGGACTCCTAATGCTGTAGCGGTGGTATGTTCAGGTCAACAATTAACCTATAATGAGTTAAATCGTCGAGCTAATCAGTTAGCACATTATTTGCAATCTTTGGGTGTTAAACCTGATGAATTAGTGGGGATTTGTGTTGAACGCTCTTTAGAGATGATTGTGGGATTATTGGGTATATTAAAAGCGGGTGGGGCTTATGTTCCCCTTGACCCAAATTATCCAGCAGAAAGATTGAGTTATATGTTGGCTAATTCAAAAGTTGAGGTGTTATTAACTCAACAGGAATTGTTGTCATTTTTACCGTCATCTACTGCACAGACAGTTTGTTTGGATAGAGATTGGCAAAAGATTGGACAATTTGGTAATTCTAATCTTTATACAGGTGTAAGTTCAGATAATCTTGCTTATGTGATTTACACTTCAGGTTCTACTGGACAGCCAAAAGGAGTGGCTATGAATCATCGTCCGCTTGTCAATCTTATAGTTTGGCAAGTGAAACAACCATCTGCTAAATATGGCACAAAGACAGGTCAATTTACACCAATAAGTTTTGATGTTTCTTTTCAAGAAATCTTTTCTACTTTGTGTTCAGGTGGCCTATTCGTTTTAATTACAGAAGAAATCCGCAGAGATGGAACAGCATTATTAAAAATGCTCACACAAGGAGCCATTGAAAGACTATTTCTTCCTTTTGTTGCGTTAGAACAGTTAGCCCAGAGTGCTGCTAATACTCAATTTCTCCCTCAAAATCTTCAGGAATTGATTACTGCTGGAGAGCAATTAAAAATTACTCCGGTACTAACAGACTTTTTCAATAAGCTTCCTAATTGTCGGCTAGAAAATCAGTATGGACCAACAGAAAGCCATGTAGTAACAGCATTTTCTTTAACAGGTTATCCCAATATTTGGCCATCACTTCCACCAATAGGTCGTCCAATTTCTAACACACAAATCTACATTTTAGACTCCAATCTTCAACCAGTACCTGTAGGTATTCCAGGAGAATTACACATAGGTGGAGCAGGATTAGCAAGAGGTTATCTTAACCGTCCCGAATTAACACAAGAAAAATTTATCCCTAATCCTTTTAGTAATTACTCAGATTCTCGTCTCTACAAAACTGGGGACTTAGCGCGTTATTTACCTGACGGTAATATTGAATATTTGGGACGCATTGACAACCAAGTAAAAATACGAGGATTTCGTATTGAATTAGGAGAAATAGAAACATTATTAACTCAATATCCTCAAGTACAATCATCTGTTATTATTGCCCGGGAAGATACACCAGGAAATAAGCGTTTAGTCGCCTACATTGTCCCCGAAAAAGAGACAACACCTACCCCCAATGAAATGCGGCAATTCCTCAAGGAAAAGCTGCCAGAATATATGATTCCCAGTGCTTTCGTAATACTAGAATCATTACCCTTAACACCTAATGGCAAAATAGACCGTCGCGCCTTACCTGCACCCGAACAAAGTTACGAAAGAACAGACAAATTCATCTTACCACGCAACCCCATTGAAGAAATACTGGTAACAATTTGGTCTGAAGTTTTAAAAGTCAAACAAGTAAGCATTAATGATAACTTCTTTGAACTGGGAGGACACTCATTATTAGCTACTCAACTCATCTCCCGCATTCGCAGTAATTTCTCAATAGAAATTCCCCTACGGAGTCTATTTGCAGCCCCAACAATTGAAGAATTAGGACAACAAATTCAACAATTACAGCAACAGGATTTAACCCTATCCGCACCCCCCATATTACCAAGGGGTGAACAGTCTGAATTATTGTTGTCTTACGCTCAAACTCGTCTCTGGTTTTTAGACCAATTAGAACCTAATAGTCCCTTCTATAATATTCCTGTGGCTTTACGTTTGCAAGGCCACCTTAATCAAGTTGCTTTAACACAAAGTTTAGCGGAAATTATTCAACGTCACGAAGCATTAAGAACCAACTTTGTTACTGTTAATGGACAACCAACTCAGGTTATTAACACGTTAACAAATTGGACAGTATCAGTAATCAACTTGCAGCATTTATCACCAGAAGAACAAAAAAATGCTGCTAAAAAATTAGTTAAGGAACAAGCATTACAACCCTTTGATTTAGCTAATGAAGCATTAGTAAGAGCTACCTTAATCGTGCTGAATAATAACGAGTATTGGTTATCATTGTGTCTGCACCATGTTATTAGTGATGGTTGGTCAATGGGGGTATTTATTGAAGAATTAACAGCGTTATATAATGCAGTTAATCAAGGTCAAGTTTCCCCCTTAAAACCCTTACCAATTCAGTACACTGATTTTGCAATTTGGCAAAGAAAATGGTTCCGAGGAGAAGTCCTAGAAAATCAATTAAATTACTGGAAAAAACAACTAGCAGAAGCACCAACATTCTTACCCTTACCAACAGATAAACCCCGTCCAGCAAGACAATCGTTTACAGGGGCACATCAAGAGTTTCAACTATCCCTTGAACTGACTCAAAAGCTAACAGAATTAAGTCAGCAACAAGGGGTGACAATGTTTATGACATTGTTAGCAGCTTATGGGACATT
>NZ_JADBSA010000138.1:0-2756 GCF_020246945.1 Microcystis sp. M113S1
ATGTTAGTGGAGATACCGAAAAACAGCTATCTGTAAGCGATACCAGTTGGACACGATTGGGACAGATAGCTGTTAGCAAGATTCAGTTAATTCGTCGTTCTAACGGTTTAATTGTTTCTCACTAATTCATATAAAGCCGCCTTCCGCTATCGCTAAAGGGCGGGGTTTCAGACCCAGTTTTTCGATGAACCGATCGAGCGGGGATATCGTCTAGAATTAATTAGCTCAAAAAATCCCGACTGAATCTACCCTTAAGCAAACTTTTCTAAAAATGATGGCTGAATTACTGAGTCTAGTTCCTGCCAAGTCCCTCGAAACCGATGTAGTGGTAGGGGAAGCGTCGGCAGTATGTCCCCTTCCTCCAGTCACGGTTAGTAATGATACCCTACTTATTTCCCTGATCGATCGCTTGCGACGTACTTTGGAAAATCACCGCGGCGAAAATCAAATTGTGGTGATGCAGGATTTCCCGGATCCCGATGCCCTTTCTAGCGCCTGGGCCTATCAAATTATCGCTGAACAGTACAATATTCACTGTGATATAGTCTATGCGGGTACTCTCTCCCATCAGGAAAATGTCGCTTTGGTAAAACTAACGGGTTTACCGGCTAAACGTTGGGGAGTCCATACCCTCAAGGATAGAGATCTCTCGGTTTATCAGGGTTGTGTTTTTGTCGATGGTCAGGGAACCAATAGTCAGTTAACCACTCTGGTTAAACAGGCAAAAATTCCCATTATTGCTGTGATCGATCATCATACCCGTCAAGGGGATCTAGAGGCGGAATTTGTCGATATTCGTCCCCAAATGCGGGCAACAGCGGCGATGTTAACCCAATATATCCAAAAAGGGTTACTGACTTTTAATAGTAGCGATACCGTCCATGTTAAGTGTGCCACAGCTTTGATGCACGGATTGCGATCGGATACGAATAATTTAATGCAAGCGCAAGAGTGTGAATTTATTGCTGCTGGTTATCTCAGTCGTTTCTACGATGCCCAATTATTAAACGCTGTCCTGCAATCGGCCAGATCCCGACGGGTGATGGATGTGATTGAACGGGCCTTAAAAAACCGTATTATCAAAAATAATTATTCGATCGCCGGGGTCGGTTATTTGCGTTATGATGACCGGGATGCGATTCCCCAAGCTGCCGATTTTTTGGTGACAGAAGAAAATGTTCACACGGCTTTGGTTTATGGTATCGTTCACGATGAAGATGAGGAGATCGAGTTAGTCATTGGTTCTATGCGTACCAGCAAAATTACCCTAGATCCCGATGAATTTCTTAAGGAAGCTTTCGGACAGGATAACCAAGGTCGCTTTTTTGGTGGTGGTCGTTATATGGCCGGAGGTTTTGAAATTCCTATCGGTTTCCTCGGTGGTTTTAATAATAATGCCGAATATGCGAAACTTAAGTGGGAACTCTATGACACCCAAATTAAACAGAAACTTTCCCATCTAGTTAACCCCGATGAAAAGGTAATTCGCACCTAGCTATCGGACCTCAGCTATCTATTATCATCGCAAAGACCGACCCTACAGTGATATGAAACTTTATTTTGTGCGTCATGGATTAGCAGGGCAATCTGGGGATTATCTCAACGATGGGGAACGTCCTTTAACCGAGGAAGGTAAGGCAAAAACCGCTAAAGTTGCCCAAAGATTAGGACAGTTGGGGGTGAAATTTGACCTAATTCTCACTTCTCCCCTGGTGCGTGCCGTGCAAACCGCCGAAATTTTGCAAAAAGCGGGTTTAAGCCGTAAAATTGAGCAATTTAATTCCCTATCACCCAACGGCAATATTCAAGATTGGGTGCAATGGTGGCAAAAGTCGGACTATCAGCGAGAGGAAACCGCGATCGCACTGGTGGGCCACGAACCGGATTTAGGCTATTGGACGGAAATGCTAGTTTGGGGCAAGTTTCAAGGAAAATTATCGGTCAAAAAAGCGGGAATAATCGGTCTAGAGGTTCCCAATCAACAAAATCCCCTAGGCAAGTGTCAGTTATTCTGGTTGACAGCCCCGAAATTACTCCTCTAGGAATTAACCTAGGTGTATCTATCCTTTTTGGAGACTACAATCGATGTTTAGTTAATAGTTAAAAAATCATAAACGATATAGAATTACGCCAGTTATTAACTGAGAAGTTAGCAGTTTTATCCGCAGACAATCTTAATTTAGTTGGGCAATTTATTGAGAAGTTAACTTATCAATAGTTCTCAAACAAATCCGACAATTACCTAACAGAAAAATCATTACAAAAATGGCAATTTTTAGTTAAAAATAACCAATAAATGGACAATAAAAATCCTTTAAGTGAAAATGAAATTAAGATAATTTGCCAATTTTTAAGTCAATCTCATCAATCTCGTCTGGTAGGATTAGCTAGGGCTGGCTGAATAAATCTAAAAACCTTGTTGGATAATATCTTTAGGCTTTTTTGAAATCAAAAAGTACTGGATCTGGGAGTGATCGGGGGGAAATTTAGGCACTTTTTCCCTGAAAATTAGGTAATTGACCACCTGAAAATGGGTAAAACCCCACACCCCACACCCCAACCCCCAACCCCCAACCCCCAACCCCCACCGAAAAACTTTTTCAGCAGACCCTAACTAGTTAATACCAATAACTAGAACTTTGTTGGGGTTCAGGGGCAAAAGCTAACCAGTAGGGGAATTGTAAAAGAGCGAAATTGAGCCGTTCTTCGGTATCATCGATGATAATGAGCGGTGAATACTTATCCTCGATTAAACG
>NZ_JADBSA010000139.1:0-8196 GCF_020246945.1 Microcystis sp. M113S1
AGAAATTACATCGAAGTAGATAGATGGTTTCCTAGTTCTAAAAGGTGTAGTAATTGCGGGTATATTGCTGAGAAAATGCCGTTAAATGTTCGAGAATGGGACTGTCCAGACTGTGGGACACACCATGACCGAGATATTAACGCCAGTAAAAATATTTTGGCCGCAGGACTTGCGGTGTCAGTCTGTAGAGCGACCATAAGACCAGAACAGAGTAAATCTGTTAAGGCCGGTGCGAAACCCCGCAAGGGAAAGAAGCAGAAACCCAAATCGTGAGGTTTGGGAATCACCGTCCGTTTTACGGCGGTGAGGATGTCAAAGATTCTTGTCTAGCGTCGATAGGCTAACCAAAAGATGAATGCGGGCAAAATAACTAATAGCATAACTAGAATTGCCCCAAAAATCACGCTTACCCCCGGCGGTGATTTCAAAATTAACGGTAGCCAGACGATCGATAATAACAGAATTATCCCCATCATCAGGGGCAAGACTCCTTCCCCAAGGCGCTGATTCATACTCACCCAACGAAATCCCGTCCAGCGCCAAGTGCGTTTATAGGGATAGTGGGGGGCTAATTGTTCGATAATTTGGCCGTTTTCCTGTAGCACAAATATCTGTTGACAGCGATCGCAGCCAAAGGCATCGGTCAATAAAATAGGGCATAATGTCCCTTTCCGACGACAGGGACAAGGATAGTCTTGGTGTTGGTCGATTTTGGTATATTTATGCGGTCGCACAAGCTAAATTTTTGTTTATAAACGGTTGTTTTTAGTCGCTCGTGGTCAATGGCTAAGGTATTCAACGGTTGCCCAAAATCCTCTACCCTATTGCTCACGGGTAATTCCCATCTTAAGGGATATCCCTAAATTATTCATCGAAAATTTTGGGTGGGAAACCCCGCCGTTCTAGGTTGGCTTTACGTTAGAATTAAAAAGACCGTCTCGAAAACCAAGTGGGCGGACAGCACCTTGAAAACTCGGCTTAGGGGGTTCCGTTCAGAAAAGCTTGTCCTGGTAAAAAGTCGCGCCCAACAAGTACAAGAAGCGTTTAGTCAGAACCGTACCGTGGGACACACGGAATCGGGCTTCTGAAAGGTTGCGAAAGTCTGTGGAGTTTGTGTAAGACAGGACATGGTTTTTTAACCGTGGTATGCAACGGTGGTTGAAGCAGAAACTTAAATCGTGAGGTTTAGGAATCGCCGCCCTAAAAGTGCGGCGAGGATGTCAATTTCTGACCGCTCAAAGCTAGGCGAGGATCAGTTCGATTACCTGGCCGCCTTGACGGTTGATTTCTTGCAATTTGTTCGATAGTTGCTCGTAGGCAACGAGATACTCGCTCACACTACGACGCACACGGGTTTGTCTTCCCGCTTTTGCCCCACTAACCACGCGCAAGCGATAGAATTTGCCCCGATCGCCCCCAGCTAATCCGGTTAAGGATTGACCAGTTCCGTTAATATAAACGGGGGAAGCACTGTTATAGGCTAGTTCCCTGGTCAGTTTTCCCTCTTTTAACGGCGCACGATCGCTGGTCGCATAACCGCGATAGACTTGGAACAGCCGACTAAAACCGACGGTTTTCTGACCCGTCTGGGTAGCGAAACCACGATAGTAGGGGACAATGTTCTGGCCGAAATGTTGGTTGTATTCGGGGGAATCGAAATAGGAATTAATTTCTGCTTCGTAACCCTGTTGATTGTAGAGATCGGTGTGGAAAGCGATCTCAGCTTGATCGTAGGGAGCGCGACCGAGCAGGTGTTTATAATTCAACTCGATAAAGCGATTTTGGGGATTGCTGTGGAAAAATTTCTGCCGATATAGTTCTGATTGAGCGATCGCCCGAACAAAATCCCTGACGCTAATCGAACGATTGCGTAAGAGGGATTCTAGGCTGATCAGGCGCTCGCTGGACATCAGATGCTCGTTGCCCAAGATCTGTCGATAGGCCCCGCGGATCACCACTTCTACCTGTTCATCACTGTCGGTGGCGCGTAATTCCAAGCGGGGGGAACCGTTGTAGGGTTCAAATCCCAGTCTTTGGGCTGCCATTAAGCTAGTCATCGTCGATCCTCCTGAAACTAACTGTATATGGATATAACAAGGTCTGGAAGAACAGGTGATTGCTAACCCTTTTGCTAACAACCTCCTGTCTTTCCAGACCAGCAGTTTTTTTGATCGGACTAGCTGAGAGCGTTGATCGCGTAGTCGATATAGGAGTTGGCTTCTACCGCAGGGTCGCCACTTAAACCATGGTTGGCTTTGATGTATTTGAGGGCTTCGATGTACCAGCTAGGAGACAGGTCGAAGGTGCGGTTGATTTCGTCGATACCAGCGATGAGGTACTCGTCCATCGGACCGGTTCCACCAGCAACTAAGCAGTAGGTCACCATGCGGAGGTAGTAACCGATGTCACGAGCGCATTTGTCTTTACCGCGTTGGTCCGCCGCAAAGTTAGCCCCTTGCATTTGGGTGGTGTAGGGGTACTTGTTGTACACTGCTTGAGCGGCACCGGAGATTAAAGAATTAGCTTTTTCGGTTAACGCTTTAGCGGCGGTGAGGCTGGCAGAAGCTTGACGAAAACGACCGAAAGCAACTTGGATTTCGGTGCTGCTTAAGAAACGTCCTTGAGAATCAGCGGCTGCTACGGCTTCGGTAAGGGGGGTTTTCATTGTTTGGTATCTCCCAATAATCTTGCAATAAGTTTCCTACGGTTCAATTGAGACTAGCCCCAGGGACTAGGCGACAGCAGCGGCGGCGCGGTCGAAGTAGCTGGCAATTTCAGACATTAAAGCACTGCAATCGCCGGGGGTGACACCGTTGCGATCGTTAGCGATGGACAAAGCAGCTTCTTTCATTTTGCTTACGCCAGCGGCTACGGAAGCTCCAGGTACTCCTAAAGCTACATAGGTTTCGCGAAGACCATTTAAGCAACGATCATCGAGAACACTGCCGTCGCCAGCGAAGGTAGCGTAGGTAACATAGCGCAAGATGATTTCCATGTCGCGTAAGCAAGCGGCCATACGACGGCTGGTGTAGGCATTACCACCGGGGGTGATCAGTTGGGGCTGTTCAGCGAACAGGCTACGAGCGGCGTTAGCAACGATGGTGGAAGCGTTACTGGTGATCCGGTTAACAGAGTCCATCCGTTTGTTGCTGTCGGCAACCATGGCGCTCAGAGCGTCTAGTTGGGAAGAGCTTAAATATTCGCCGCGAGCATCAGCTTGGGATACTACCCGGGTGAATGCGTCAAACATTGTGACAATCTCCTAAATTTAAATGGGATTTGCTTGCAATTAAATGGTTTTCCCTCTTAAGGGATTTCACGGTGAGCCTGGACGAGCCTTGACCGTGATTGTTGCGACCTACTTTAAGAAACCTGAAAAAACTTCATGGCTCTCTCATAAATCACTTAAGGAGGTTAAACAAGTATCCAGCTTAACTTTTGTCTGTTATCTTGGCCCCTCAAATTAAATTTATACACTGCTGTCGAAACTTTGTTTGTTACATATTATTAAGTTTTTTGCTGTCTTTTTGTAACAGTCACTTAACAATAACTCGATCGAGTTGGTCAGGAATTGATGACCATGGCTCAAAGCCTCTCACCGTCGGGAAATCAGAGACAGCAAGGCTTTAAGGGTATAAAGGGCAGCAAGATAAAAATTTTAAGTTTTTTTTAATATTTTCCCCCTTTCCCTTCCCCTATTACCCAAGGATTGCCCTTTCCAGCCCTCCAATTACGATGAAGTTTTGTAAAGAAGGGAGAGGGGAGAGGGGAGAGGGGTGTGGGGTGTAGGGTGTAGGGTGTGGGGTGTCTCCTGACGTTAAACTAGAAACCGGTGATCAAAAAATCTAGCCGTCCGAACCCGATGATTTCCTCCTTTCCCGTTCCTAATAGCTTAAATTGCCCTCAAATTCGCCTTGCTATTCGTTCCCTGCAGCCGCAATTGGTTCACTGGCGCCGACAAATACACCAAAAACCAGAACTAGGCTTTCAAGAACACCTCACCGCCTCCTTAATCAGTCAAACCCTGACTAAATACGGAATTGAGCATCAAACTGGCATCGCCGGCACCGGAATTGTCGCCACCATCGAAGGCAGTCAACCGGGGCCGGTTTTAGCCCTGCGGGCCGATATGGATGCACTACCGATCGCCGAAGAAAACCAAGTCCCCTATTGTTCCCAACATCCGGGCCAAATGCACGCCTGTGGTCACGATGGCCACACAGCGATCGCCCTCGGCACGGCAGTTCACATAGCACAAAACCGTCACCATGTCAAGGGAAAAGTAAAAATTATTTTCCAACCCGCCGAAGAGGGGCCGGGGGGGGCGAAACCGATGATCGAAGCGGGAGTGCTGAAAAATCCCGACGTGGACGGAATTATCGGGCTGCATCTCTGGAATAATCTGCCTTTAGGGACAGTGGGCGTGAAAAATGGTCCCTTAATGGCGGCGGTGGAATGTTTCGATCTCCAGATTCAAGGCCGGGGCGGCCACGGGGCAATTCCCCATCAAACCGTCGATTCACTACTGGTGGCGGCCCAAATCGTCAACGCCTTGCAAACCATCGTCGCCCGCAACCTTAACCCCCTCGATGCTGCCGTGGTGACTGTGGGTAAATTAGCAGCGGGAACCGCTAGAAACGTGATCGCCGATAGTGCTAATCTCAGTGGGACGGTGCGCTATTTCAATCCCCAGTTAGGGGGCTATTTCCGACAACGGATGGCAGAAATTATCGCGGGCATCTGCCAAAGTCAGGGGGCTAGTTATCAATTCGATTACTGGCAATTGTATCCCCCGGTAATCAATCATGATCAGATGGCGGAATTAGTGCGCTCAATCGCCGCACAAGTGGTGGAAACCCCAGCCGGAATCGTTCCCGAATGTCAAACCATGGGAGGGGAAGATATGTCCTTCTTTTTACAGGAAGTACCGGGCTGTTATTTCTTCTTGGGGTCTGCCAATCCCGAATTAGGATTAGCCTATCCCCACCATCATCCCCGCTTTGATTTTGATGAATCGGTGTTAGCGATGGGAGTCGAGATTTTTGTCCGTTGCGTGGAAAAATTCTGTAACTCTAAGACTTTCTAGAAATCCGTTCAAGGTGAACAGTTTTTGTCAAACCCGAAACCGCTAAACTGATCACTGAATCAGACAAGTAAAAAAGCATGAACAATAATACCCACGAAAACGATGCCCAACGGGTGAAAATCCTCAGCGAGGCCCTACCCTATATACAAGAATTTCGCGGTCGTACCGTAGTGGTTAAATACGGTGGTGCGGCCATGAATAACAGCGATATCAAAGACACGGTCATGCGAGATATCGTTTTTCTCTCCTGTGTGGGAGTTCGTCCCGTTATTGTCCACGGTGGCGGTCCAGAAATCAATAGTTGGCTGGATAAATTAGGCATTGAACCCCAATTTAAAGACGGTTTACGCGTCACCGATGCCGCCACCATGGATGTGGTAGAAATGGTGCTAGTCGGACGCGTCAATAAAGAAATTGTTGCCCTGATCAATCAAGCCGGCGGTAAAGCGGTAGGATTATGCGGTAAGGATGGCAATCTGATCACTGCTCGTCCCGTGGGTAAAGAGGGCATTGGTTTTGTGGGAGAAGTGAGCAGTGTCGATACTAGCGTCGTCGAATCCTTGGTTAATAGTGGCTATATTCCCGTGATTTCCAGTGTGGCCGCCGATGAAACCGGCCAAGCTCATAATATCAATGCCGATACGGTAGCCGGAGAAATAGCGGCGGCTTTAGGGGCAGCTAAACTGATTTTGATGACTGATACAGCCGGAATTTTCGAGAATTACAAAGATCCTTCCACTTTATTGGCTAAATTGGATATCCAACAGGCCCGGGAGTTGATTCAAAAAGGCATCGTTGCTGGTGGGATGATTCCCAAAGTTGGCTGCTGCGTGCGATCGCTAGCCCAGGGAGTTCAGGCTGCTCATATTATCGATGGTCGTCTTCCCCACGCCCTTTTACTGGAAATTTTCACCGATCGAGGCATCGGTTCCATGATTGTGGCCTCTGGTTATACTAATCTATAGTAGGGCTTTAAGACTTTTAGACCTTTTGTCAATCAAAAAGTACTGGATATGGGAGTGATCGGGGGGAAATTTAGGCACTTTTTCCCTGAAAATTAGGTAATTGGCCACCTCAAAACTGGTAAAACCCCACACCCTGCCACCACCGAAAAACTTTTTGCCGCAAACCCGATAGTAGTAATTACCGTACTTTTGGTCAAAAAGACTTGCCTAAAACCAGAGATCTGGTGTACAAGTAAGTTAATAAACGCGCTTCTCGCTCCTTTGCAATGGCAAAAGTCTTAGTCTTGAGTTAGTTTAGTCGGGAAGCGCAAAATCCGAAGTTTTCATAGCAATTGAATTTATGACCAAACAAGCTGTAGCTCACCCGATGGTGAAGTTTCAACGCAAGGTTAGCAAGTGGATAGATGCAAAAGTAGTCAAACCTAGCGATAGTATCTGGAAACTCGCTCTTTTATACGGAGATGATTGGGCATACTGGAAGCAAGAGTTGCTCGATTTCGGTTTCTCCATGCAAGACCCTCTCAGCGAAGTGGTAGCGGTAGAAGCTTGGGACGAAGAATAAGCGACCATCGACTCAAAAGCAGCTTTCTACCAAGATTATCGCCATGGGATCGACTCCGATTATCCTTTCCGCTCTGGTTATCTTATCCTTAAGCGCGAGTTGTTCTCCCCAGACCGAAACCCAACCACTGCCACCGGCAGCCCGTACTACTACCGTCAACGTCACCACGGCTAAACCGGCAACCATCGGACGCAATCTCGATTACACGGGAACTACCCGACCTTTAAAAGTCGTTTCTCTGCGATCGCAAGCCACCGGTCAGTTACTTAATCTCGTCGTCGATGTGGGAGATGAGGTGCAATTAGGACAAATCCTCGCTCATGTTGATGATCGTCTCCTTGCCACCGTTGTCCGGCAAGAAAAAGCCGCCCTGTCGTCCCTAGAAGCGGAATTAGCCCGGGCGAGAATTGAAGTCAGTAACGCTGAAATTGAAGTGGAGCGCCTACAACTACAATACCAACAGGCCAAAAATGATGGCGAGCGCCAGCAAAAATTAGCCCTAGAAGGAGCGATTCCCCTGCAACAGGCCGAAACAGCCCAAACTACGGCAGCAGTAGCTTTAAAAGCCGTTAATAGCGGGCGATCAAGAATTAAAGTCGAGGAGCAGGTGGTGGCGGCAATTATCGGCAGAATTGCCGCCCAAAAATCGGTCATCGCTCAGGAACAACAACGTCAGGCCTACGCTATTCTTAAATCACCGGCGACGGGGATAGTTATCGAAAAACTGAAAGAGCCGGGGGATTTAGTCAGTATCGGCGATGAAGTCCTCAAAATTGGCGATTTTCAGCAGGTCAAGGTGGTAGTATTATTATCGGAATTGGATTTAAAAACGATTAATTTAGGACAAAAGGTTAATGTCAGCCTTGATGCTTTCGGTGATAGAAATTTTTCCGGTCGCATCACCAGGATTTTTCCCCTCAGCCAAGGCACGGCCCGGCGGATTCCTGTGGAGATTACTCTACCCAATGGGGATGGTTTAATCAAAGGGGGATTATTAGCCCGGGTGCGGTTTAATAATAATTCTGCCCCTCAGGTGATTGTTCCCGAAACAGCAATTGTCAGTCAAGGGGAATCCGCGGCAATTTTCGTCCTTTCCGAGTCTAACTCGCAAGTGGAAAAACGTCCCGTTCGTCTCGGTCAAGCGCTCGACGGTCAAGTAGAAATTATCACTGGACTTGAACCGGGGGAGCGTTTCGTCGTTAATAGTAGTAAACCTTTGCAAAATGGTGAAAAAGTCCGCGTCAGTATCCTAAGTAATCCTTGAGCAAACCAGGGGCGAAGCCATCGGCAGGCAGCTTTTATCCTATCACCCTAGGGATCAACGTTTTGATGCTGTTAGGGTTGAGATAGGTCGGTTAGTGACTCACCGTTCGCTCATTTCTCGAACCGAAAATTTGATAAATTGTCTCATCGAAAATTTTGGGTCTGAAACCCCGTCGTAGAACGACGGCTTTACCGTTAAATACTAGCGCATTTACCAAATATATGCTAAAATGTGAGACATGGAAAAAGCCTATTCGTTTCGATTTTACCCAACACCCGAACAAGAGTCGCTATTGCGGCGCACTTTGGGCTGTGTAAGA
>NZ_JADBSA010000014.1:0-3631 GCF_020246945.1 Microcystis sp. M113S1
AGTTATCAGTTATCAGTTATCAGTTATCAGTTATCAGTTATCAGTTATCAGTTATCAGTTATCAGTTATCAGTTATCAGTTATCAGTTATCAGTTATCAGTTATCAGTTATCAGATGTGGGTTTACTGTTTACTGTTTACTGTTCACTGTTTACTGTTTACTCTCCCCCATAGGTAATTATGTCAGAAAACATCTCCCTAAGCGGTCTATCAATTCGTCGTCACATAGGAGTATTGATGTTAACTATAGCAGTTATCATCATCGGTCTTTTTTTTCTAAATCGTTTACAAGTAGATTTGCTTCCTTCTATCACTTATCCCCGCATTAGTTTAAGGATGAATGTACCTGGAGTTTCCCCGGAAGTTATTCTCGAAGAAGTAACTAAACCCCTAGAAGAAGGAATGAGTGCCACCGAGGGAGTAGTACAAGTTTATTCAGAAACTCGCGAGGGAAGGATGCGAGTAGATTTATTTTTTCAACCGGGGGGAGATTTAAATGTCGCTTTAAATGAAGCTACCGAAAGTTTTAATCGTGTCCGACAAAATTTACCCGATATTATTGAGGAACCGCGCTTAAACAAATTTGAACCCTCTCGTTTACCCGTCTATGAATTCGCTCTCGTTTCTGATACCCTACCCCTAAAAGATTTAAGATTATTTGCTGATGAAGAATTAGGGAGAGAATTAGGATTTGTGGAAGGAGTGGCAATAGTGGACGTGATTGGGGGAGTTAGAGAAGAAATTCAAGTTAATATTGACCTGCAGCGATTACAATCTTTAGGAGTGGGATTAAATCAGGTTTTAGACACCCTAAAAAGACGTAATCAGGACATCTCTGGGGGCCGACTAGAGGGAGAAACTGGGGAACCTTTAACCCGCGCAGTGGGGAAATTTAAAAACGTAGCGGACATTCAAGATTTAGCACTGACCGATAGTAATAATCCCGAAGAAAAAATCTATCTGCGGGATGTGGCCAGAGTTATCGATGGGACAGAAGAACAAAGAATTTTTGTCACCCTAAATGGAAAAAATGCCGTGAGGGTTAGCGTCCAAAAACAACCGAATGCGAACACGATTGCTGTGGTAGAAGGGGTCAAAAAACGCATTGCAGAATTAAAAAAATCCGGGTTAATCACCGGGGGAATACAAGTCGTCCCCACTACTGATGAGTCTGTATTTATCCAAAACGCGGTCAATAACGTGGTTTCGTCGGGACTAGCGGGGACAATTCTAGCAGGATTGACTGTATTCGTCTTTCTCGGTTCCCTGCGACAGACTTTTATCATTACCCTAGCGATTCCTCTTTCTACCCTCGTCGCAATTATCTGTATGAAGTTATTCGGGTTATCGATAAATGTGTTTAGTTTGGGAGGATTGGCCCTAGGGGTGGGTATCGTGGTGGATAATTCCATTGTCATGCTGGAAAATATTGCCCTCAAAGTTAATCAAAACCAAAATAAGCGAGATTTTTTAGAAATTGCCCGGAATAGCAGCCAAGAGGTAGAATCTGCTTTATTGGCCTCCACTGCGACTAATCTCGTCTCTATCCTGCCATTTTTACTACTGGGTGGTTTTATTTCCCTGCTGTTTAACGAGATTATCCTCACTATCAGTTTTGCTGTGGCCGCTTCTCTCCTCTGTGCGTTAACCGTTGTTCCCATGTTGGCCAGTCGTTTGTTAAATATGCGGGTTTCTAGTGGTATCCATCGGTTTTGGCTCTTAAGAGTCTTTAGTCAACGTCTAGAAGGTTTAACCATTCTCTACGGTCGTTTTTTAGCTAAAATCATCCTCTACAGAATACCTGTTATCCTGCTGGCCTTTTTAATTTTAGGGGGAAGTAGTTTTTATCTCTGGCAATATATCCCCCAAGAAGTCTTTAGTCGTATTCAAACTGGACAGGTGAACGTTTTTGCCCAATTTCCCCCCGGTACCAATTTAAATACTAACCGTCAGGTGATGCGGGAAGTAGAAAAGATTTTATTATCACAACCGGAAACTGAGTATGTTTTTACTACCAGTGGCGGTTCTCTTTTTGGCACAACTACCAATGAAAATATTTTGCGCGCTTCTAGTACGATTAATCTCAAAAAAGGCACTAATACAGAAGCATATATCGAACGCATGAGCAAAGCACTAGAGCAATTAAACCTCGTTAACGTGCGTTTGCGTCTCACCCCTGGTCAAGTGCGCGGTATTATTCTTAATAACTCTCCCTCCGTTGGTGCTGACGTGGATGTGATGTTACAGGGACGCGATGGGAAAACTCTAGAGCAAGCTGGTGAAGAAATCCTCAGTATTCTCGATGAAAAAGTCCCTAGTGCGCGTTTTCGTGCCGATGCTGACCCCAGACAACCAGAAATCCAGATTAAACCCGATTGGACGCGCTTAAATAGTTTGGGATTGAGTACCCTGGAAGTGGGACAAACGCTACGGACCGCTATTCAAGGATCGATACCCACCCAACTGCAACGGGGAGATAGATTAATCGATATCCGGGTGCAATTGGACCCCAACTTGCGGCAAAAAATTAGTGACTTATCACAAATACCTATCTTTGTCAATAGGCAAGAAGATTTAAAATTAGCAGATATTGCCCGGATTGAAGCGGGAAAAACCCCCGGGGTCATCCAGAGAATCAATCAGCGTCAAGTTTTTATTATTATCGGCAGTTTAGTCGAGGGTGCGAAATTAAGTGACGCACTCGTGGGGGTACAATCGGTTTTAAATTCCACTCCCTTACCCGATGGTATCAGCATTTTACCCAGTGCTGCCGCCACGTCTAATCAAGAAATTCAGGGTTCTTTGGGTTTATTAGCGGGTTTATCGGTATTTTTAGTCTTTGTGGTCATGGCCGTGCAGTATAACTCGCTCATAGACCCTTTGGTGATTATGTTAACCGTTCCTTTAGCCCTAGCGGGCGGAATTTTTGGACTATATTTGACCAAAACCCCGATTAATGCCATTGTCATCGTCGGGGTGGTTTTATTGGTGGGCATTGTGGTTAATAACGGGATTATTATGGTGGAATTAGCCAATCAATTGCGGCAAGAATTCGGTTTTACTCGACTACAAGCCATTTTAAAGGCCGCTCCCCAACGTTTACGACCAATTTTAATGACTACCGTGACCACGGTTTTAGGTTTATTTCCCCTCGCTTTAGGATTGGGAGAGGGGGGAGAATTTCTGCAACCTTTAGGAATTGTCGTTTTTTCGGGTTTGTCTTTAGCAACGCTGTTAACTCTGTTTATTATTCCCTGTTTTTACGTTTTATTCTCCAGAAAATAATCCCCTTCCACAGTGGGGTGTGGGGAAGTGGGGAAGTGGGGAAGTGGGGAAGTGGGGAAGAATAAATAAAAATAATCTCCTGACTTGAAAGAGGGTGTAGGGTGTGGGGTGTAGGGAAGGAAACCTCTTTCATCTCTGCTGGTGAAAATTTTTTCATCGAGACTGACTTCTAACCCAATGTTGGCTAAAGATAAGCAAAAATTATTTATTGACTCCAAAAACTTGAGAATATTTAAATTAACATTTCGCAATATTTATAAATTCTTAAGAATTAATTGAGAAAGATTTTTATTTAACAACGATGTTGCAATGGTTACAGCGATTTGATAGAATTTCATAGTCGGTTA
>NZ_JADBSA010000140.1:0-9998 GCF_020246945.1 Microcystis sp. M113S1
CCCCCAACCCCCAACCCCCAACCCCCACCGAAAAACTTTTTCAGCAGACCCTAAATAACCTAAGTTTTTGATGCAATGAAAGAGCAATTTGTCAAGTGGTTGAATAGAATCTTAATATTTGATGTGTTTTTAGTAATAGCGGGCTTTCTCTGGTTTGCCGTGGCTGTTATCGGTGAATCCACGGGAATTCCCCTAGGATTTAAACTTTTTCAGCGTCTTTGGCTGCCCTTATTCAATCCTGCTATTAGTATTTTAATTGCGGGGGCGATTGTCAGCTGGGCGATTAATAAAATTCAAGAGCGCTGGTCCCCTAAATAGGGCTGGCTGAATAAATCTAAAAACCTTGCTGGATAAGACTTTTAGACTTTTTTCCCCTCAAAAAGTGCTGACCATTGGAGTGATCGGGGGTAGAATTGAGGTACTTTTTCCCTGAAAATTAGGTAATTGACCCCCTCAAAATCGGTAAAACCCCACACCCCACACCCTACACCCTACACCCTACCCCCACCGAAAAACTTTTTGCCGCAAATCCTAGTTCAGATTCTTGACTTTCGTAGCGAGATGATTCCCGCTCCCCTAGAAGTTATTTTTCCTAGTTGATAAAAATCGGGGTTGAAACATTTTCAACCCCGAAAAAAGCAATTTTTGAGGGGATTAACCCACTGGTTGTAACTGTAATTGCGAGAGAATATCGCTTTGCTCAGAGCGCTGATGACTAGAGACTGTCACCACAGCTTCAGCAGTTACATCTAATATCGCATGGTCTCCAGAATTGACTTTTCCCGATAACATCGCGACCGCTAAACTATCCTCTAAGCGTCGAGTTAAAGCACGACGTAAAGGCCGCGCACCGTAGCTAGGATCATAACCCTCATTGATGACCAAATCCTTAAAAGCGGCGGTAACTTCCACAGAAATGCCTTTTTCTGTCAATTGTTTGGCTAGATCCGCGATAAGAATATCGGCAATCTGGGTAACTTCTTCCCGAGTTAACTGTCGGAAAACGATAATTTCATCGAGACGGTTGAGAAATTCGGGACGGAAATATTGTTTTAACTCGTCTGTCACCCGATTAGAAATCTGTTGGTAGCGCGATTGAGCAAAATCGTCAGCAATCTCGAATCCTAAGCTATTACCGCCTTTTTCGATGACTTTTGAGCCAATATTCGAGGTCATGATAATTAGGGTATTCTTAAAGTCCACCCGACGACCTTGGGAATCGGTCAAATGACCATCTTCTAACAATTGCAGGAGAAGATTAAAAACATCGGGATGTGCTTTCTCGATTTCGTCAAACAAGACCACTCTATAGGGTTGACGACGCACTGCTTCCGTTAACTGACCGCCTTCATTGTAACCGATGTATCCTGGAGGCGCACCAATTAACTTAGAAACCGTGTGGGATTCCATAAATTCCGACATATCTAGACGAATCATACTGGATTCCGAGCTAAAGAGCAACTTAGCCAAGGCTTTCGTTAATTCAGTTTTACCGACTCCCGTGGGACCTGCAAAAATAAACGAGGCAATCGGACGGTTAGGATTCTTTAAATTTACTCGCGCTCGACGAATAGCACGAGAAACGGCATTTACTGCCTCCTGTTGGCCAATAATCCGCTCATGCAGTTGATATTCCAGATTTAAGAGCGATTCCGACTCAGTTTCAGTTAATTGGGTAACGGGAATACCTGTCCAAGCGGCGACAATTTGGGCGATTTCCTCCGCATCCACCACTGGAATTAAAGATTCGGGGTTAATTAGGGGTGATTCTTCGTTAACCTCTGCGGGACTTTTACTTTGCAGGGAATAGCGTAGATGGGTGCGGGATCCTGCTTCATCGAGAAGATCGATCGCTTTGTCCGGTAAAAAGCGATCATTGATATAGCGAGAGGATAGATTAACAGCAGCTTCGATCGCTTTTTGATCGTATTTTACCTGATGGAAATCCTCGTAGGTGGCTTTTAAACCCCGTAAAATCTCGATCGCTTGCTCTTTAGTCGGTTCTCCCACCATAACTGGCTGAAAACGTCTTTCTAGAGCCGCATCTCGCTCAATATGCCGTTTATACTCATCGAGAGTCGTTGCCCCTAAACACTGTAACTCGCCGCGAGCTAAAGCAGGTTTAAGCAAGTTAGAAGCATCCATAGCTCCTCCCATGCTACCAGCACCCACAAGAGTGTGAATTTCATCGATAAACAGGATAATATTGCCCGATTTGCGAACTTCCTCCACGATACCCTTTAAACGTTCCTCAAAATCGCCGCGAAAACGGGTTCCCGCCAGTAAAGACCCCATATCGAGGGCAATTACCTGTTTATCCTGCAAAAGTTCGGGAATATCGCCATTATGGATGCGTTGTGCTAAACCTTCAGCGATCGCTGTTTTCCCCACCCCCGGCTCACCCAGTAAAATCGGGTTACTTTTGGTACGGCGGCCTAAAATTTGGACAACTCGCTCGATTTCTGGCTCTCTACCGATTAAAGGGTCAATTTTGCCATTTTTGACCTCTTGGCTTAAATTGCGACCATATTGGGCTAAAATACCGACTTGGGGAGCATTTTTCTGGTCTTTATAGTCACTATCACCCGTTAAGCGACCACTAGCGACTTTTTCCCCGGCATTTTTAAGTAAAAGGCCGCGAAGTTTGATCAAATCAACACCCTGCATAATTAAAATTTTAGCGGCTAGGGATTCGGGATCGCTGGTGATAGCGAGTAATAAATGTTCAGGTGCGATCGCCTGTTCCCCTAATTGTCGAGCTTCCTGAAATGCTTGCTCGAACATCTTTTTCGCTTTTGGGGTAAAAGGGATATTAACGGGACTGTAACCGGTGCCGCGGCCGGTCATTCCTTCAATCAGGCGGCGACTTTCGTGCAGGGTGACTTTTAAATCCTTGAGAATTAAGGCTGCGGTGGCGGTGGCTTCTCCTATCAATCCTAACAGTAAATGCTCCGTACCCACGACACTGTGAGCGGTACGACGGGCTTCCTCTTGGGCGAACATCACCGCTTTGATAGCTTTCTGGTTAAAGTATTCAAACATGATCGACGGCTTCCTGGCTACTGGGCTTTACCTGTTACTGTAACGTTTTCTTTACATTAGCCGGAAGGGGGATATCCGTATCAGCAGGGTGGGTTAGGAGACAGGAGTGGGGAGATGGGGAGTTTTTTGCTGTGAACAGTAAACAGTAATCAATTACCTGAAAACTAAAATCTGATCACTGTAATTAGGAATCAACTTGACTAAGAGAGGAACGTCTTTTAAAAGGCATTATTTTTTTAATTAATTCAGGTGTAATTAAGCCTTGGGGATAAAAAATCGTTCCCAAAACAATTAAAATTCCAAAAATAATCAAACGACCATCGCGCAAGAAATTCCCTAACCAAATTGGTAAACCATTCACACCACCGAGGGCGCGTAAAACTTCGGGCAAAGCAGTTAAAACAATGCCTCCCACCACTGGACCAACAAAAGTTCTTGAACCGCCAATTAAAACGAAAGCCAAGAAAATAATACTGGCATCAAAAGTTCCCTGACGGGAATTCCAAGTATTGAGAAAATGGGCGCTTACCGCTCCCACAACTGCCGCTAAAACTGCCCCGAAAGTGAAGGATAAAACTTTGTGATAGGTGGGATTAATTCCCATGGCTGCAGCTGCCAATTCATCGGCACGAATGGCATTAAATGCCCGACCAATTTTGATGTTTTCTAACCGGTAGAGAAACAGCATAGTTAGGAATAAGAGGGGCAAAGCCAGCCAAAGGTAGGCTAATTGAGTGGTGAAAGGTTGGGGAATGGCGAAAATACCGACCGCACCGCCAGTTATCTCGAGATTAAGGGCAATAATTCTCAAAATTTCTACCCAGGCGATCGTGGCAATGGCTAAATAGATACCTCGCAAACGGAGAACAGGAATACCTAAAACTATGGCTAATATTCCTGAAATAATGCCAGCAATTAACATTTCTAAAAAGACCAAAGCCAGGGGATAATTGCTGCCGGTATTAGTAAAAACTTTCGTAGAAAGAATGGCGGCTACATAACCCCCTAAAGCGTAAAAACCGGGGGTTGCTAAGGATAATTGACCGGCCATTAAGGGCAAATAAATTGAAATGCCTAATATGGCTCCAAATATCATTGAAACAATTAAAAAACCATAGGTGTTAAAAAAATCAGCCATATTTTCAGTGAGCGGTTATTGGGGGCTTAAGTTACTGGAGTCAATTAGCTAATTTTATCACCGTTCTCTCCCACCTCATTCTCCGGTAATTCTCGAAATTATCATAATTTTTTACGGGGCGCTTTTCCTATATGGTAGCGTTCGCCACCTTAAAAGCAGACGGGATGATCGATGATGGGAAAAGGTATCTTCCTCAACTTTGTCCTGGAAACAGGGGAATTTATGAAACAGCAGCATTGGTTAGTTAACTCCGAAAACCGGTTCCTCGGACTCCTACGGCTGAATTTACCGATAAAATCGCAGTAGCGGCTGAAAAAGTCCTAGAAGCTGAGGATATTATCGGTTTTACCCCGGAAGCGCTCCATCAGGTGCAGGCGATCGGCGAGGAACCAGTAATGTGGTTTTAAACGTTTTCAATTCGATCCTCTCACTAATCGAGCAGTTAATTTTTAGGTTAGAGAAATGATAGATAAATGAGAGGATCATGAGAGAAATATGAAAGTTTTCTGGGTAAAAATTAGTTAAGATAAGGGGAAATTAAAGGATAAACAACTATAGATGTTTACTTCACTCGAACTTTTAACCACTTCCTTTGTGGCCGTGGGATTAGCCGCCGATGCCGTGGCCGTTTCTCTGACCAGTGGCCTGATGATTCGTCATATTCATGTTAATAAGGCTTTGAAAATTGCTTTGTTTTTTGGGGGATTTCAAGCGATTATGCCGATGATCGGTTGGGGTATCGGTCTAACTTGTCGCGAGTTCCTCGCCTCTTTTGACCACTGGATCGCTTTTATTATTTTAGGGGCGATCGGCAGTAAAATGATCTACGAAGCTGTTCAAAATGATGACGAGGAAAAAAAATTTAATCCTCTAGATTCCTATACTTTAATCGGATTAGCGATCGCTACTAGCATCGATGCTTTAGTAGTTGGTTTGGGTCTATCGATGATTAAAACTCCCTTACTTTTAGCTTGCACTGTCATCGGTTCTATTACCTTTGCTTTATGTTTTATAGCTGTTTTTATCGGGCATAAATTCGGTAATTTATTTAGTCAAAAGGTGGAAATTCTCGGCGGTTTAGTTTTAATATTAATCGGCAGTAAAATCCTCATTGAACATTTAATTGCCTAGATTATCTCCATTTTTCACTATCCTCCCTATTTTCCCTGGCTGTTTTTCAACAGGGGAGTGGCTAATTCGGGATAACCGGCCTCAATTAAAGCCCGATCTCTGATGCGACAGGAATCGCATAAACCGCAGGGTTCAACTTCTCCTTGATAACAAGACCAAGTATCCGCAATGGGAACCCCTAAACTAACAGCACGACGGACGATATCTACCTTACTATCCATCACCAAAGGGGCAATTAATTGGGGTGCTTTCCCTTCTAAACCCGCTTTCGATGATAAATTAGCTAAAGTTTGAAAGGCATCTAAATACTCGGGACGACAATCGGGATAACCAGAATAATCCACCGCATTAATTCCTAAATATATCGCCTCCGCTTCCCTTGCTTCCGCTAAAGAAAGAGCGATCGAAATAAAAACTGTATTTCTCCCCGGCACATAGGTAATCGGGATAATATTCGGGTTAATTCCCTCTTGGGGAATAGCTATAGATTGATCCGTTAAAGCGGAACCTCCCCACAAAGATAGATTGACTTCGATCAGATGATGTTCTTTAATATTGAGGAAATTAGCAATTTTTTTCGCCGCCGCTAATTCCCGCTCGTGTCTTTGTCCATAACGAAAGGAAAGGGCAATTAATTGATAACCAGCCGCTAGAGCGATCGCTGCTGTTGTCGCTGAATCTAATCCCCCGGAAAGTAAAATAATCGCCTTTTTTGTCATTATCCTAATGTCACCTGTGTTTGTTGATAATTAGCTACTAAGATAAATTGTTTGAGCCACTGGGAACCTAACAAAATCTCCTGAATTGCCTCCCCTGCAAAGACGGGAATTTCGTATTCTTGACCATCAATTCTTACTCTGCCTAAATATATATCAAAAAATGCTTCTCCTTGGGCGGTGCGTAACTTATCTTGGTTTAAAAATGGCCATTCAAGACTGCGAGCATCTTGGTCATTCATAACACAAAACTCCGTGAAACCAGTATCTAGCATAGCTTCTACAGGTAACACCAGACCATTAGGGCTGACTAAATCGATATCAAAATAAATTTGACCATTTTCTCCAAATCTCCCTTCAATCATATTCTGCCACTAACTCCAGTTTCATTAATGCCAAAGATATGATGGATTTTGTCGGGATATTTTGCCCTTGCTTTTTTACTAGCCACTTCTTTGTCGGGATCGATAAAATAATCGCCGCTATCAGGTTCGATCGCAATGTACCAACCATAATAATGTTTCATTAACCGGGGCTGTAAACTCTGAAAAATCGGCCAACAACGATGATAAAATTCTAATTGTCGGGCGCGATGTTTGGCCTTTTCTTCCTCTGTAGCTTGAATCTCTGGAAAAACTCGACCACGACGCACTACTCGTTCAGAATTGTTGTTAGACATAGTATTTAACCTCTTGTTAGTAAATTAGGGGTTGGGAATCATGAATTATGAATTGGGGAGTGGGTAGAATAAATAAAAAGTAATCTCCTGATAACTGATAACTGATAACTGATCACTGATAACTGATAACTGATAACTGACTAGCGGACTCCTAAAAACTTATGGGTTTGGAGACTGAGGCGCCATTGGGGATGCCGGAGAACATAATTAAAGACTAACTCTTTGCTTTCCACTGTATTCCATTCGGGTTGCAGATATTTGATCACCCCTTCCGATAACTTACTTTCCTGGATGGCTGCCCAGTCTAAATCCTCTGGATTAGCCACGACAATTTTTAACTCATTCACCCGTGCATAAATACTAGGATCGGGCATTTTATAAGTTTTAGGAGAAAAAGTCACCCAATCGAAAACCCCTGTAAAAGGATGAGCGCCAGAAGTTTCTAAATGTACCCGTAAACCCTGATCTTTTAATTCCCCGGTCAAAGGATCAAGATTGTGCATTAAAGGTTCCCCCCCGGTAATCACCACCATAGCGGGGTTAGCCCCTTTTGCCATCTCAACCAATTCCCGCACCGATTGTTGTGGATAACGGTGGGCATTCCAAGACTCTTTTTGGTCGCACCAAGGGCAATAGACATCGCAACCTCCCAAACGGAGGAAAAAAGCATTGCTTCCCGTCCAAAAGCCCTCGCCCTGCACAGAATGGAAAGTTTCGACAACAGGATAGGTACAATGGTTTATGCTAACCGTTTTCATAGAATCAGTATTATAGAAAATATGGACATTCCCCTGAACTTTGCCAAATACATCCAATGGTCTGGTATTGCCACGCTGGTTTTTTTGGTACTCACGATTATCGCTTTTCTCGTCGGTTGGGGAATCCGCTTTCGTCTCGTCGGTGTCACTAGCTTTATGGCTGTGTTGACGGTCGGAATTTTCGGTCTTGGGTTAGGATTATTTACTCGTACCGAAATTCCGGGAGCGGTGAGATTCTCCCTTGTCTATGATAACGGAGCTAATCAAGCTGTTATCTCCCTGCCCAATACTGTTACTACCGAGCAGGTGGAAGCAACCCTAAAACAAGCCGCTAGTGACTTGTTTTCCTCTGGTCGCGCCGGTGCTGGCGGTAATAATCAATTTATCATTAGCGCTCGCACTCTGGTTCACCCTCAGCCCGGTTTATCTGCTCCTTTGTACTTAGGACAGATTAAAAAATCCTTCTCCGCCCCGGGGGATAATACCCCTGAACTACAGCTTTTTCCCGAAAGCTTCGCTAAACTTAGCCAATAATCCTGAGAGGTTGTCAAAAAATGTCCAATGCTGTCGCTGTTTTGCCCCTGTTAATCGCCCCCGCACAAGTGATTCGGGGTGACAATGCCCTAGAAGAATCCACCGGCAAATTAGCGGATTTGGGGAAACGTCCCCTCGTGGTGGGCGGCGATCGCAATTTAGCTTTTTTGTCATCTCCCCTGAAAAATCTCACTCCTAGCTATCACAGTTACGCCCCCGATTGTTCGGAGAATTCCTTAGCATATTTAAAGGCATCTGTCAAGAGTCATGAGGCAGATTTTATCATCGGTGTGGGTGGCGGCAAGGCCCTCGATACGGCCAAATTACTCGCCCATCAGTGCCATTTGCCGATTGCCACGATTCCCACCTCCGCGGCCACTTGTGCCGCTTGGACGGCCCTATCTAACATCTATTCTGACGCGGGGGCGTTTCTTTACGATCTGTCCCTAGCCCGTTGCCCGGATTTATTAATTCTCGATTACGGTATTATCCAAACTGCCCCGAAAAGAACCTTAATCGCCGGTATTGGCGATGCGATCGCTAAATGGTACGAAGCTTCCGTCAGTAGCGGTCATTCCACGGAAACCCTGATCATTGCCGCTGTCCAACAGGCCCGGGTTTTGCGGGATATTCTTTTCCAAAAATCCCCGGCAGCCCTGGAAAATATCGGCGGGGAGGACTGGAAACAAGTAGTGGATGCCACCGTTTTATTAGCCGGAGTAATTGGTGGTTTAGGGGGCGCTAATTGTCGTACCGTGGCCGCCCATGGGATTCATAATGGTTTAACCCATATTCCCGCTTGCCATCATGCCCTGCACGGGGAAAAAGTCGCCTACGGCATCCTCGCCCAATTGCGTCTAGAGGAAATAGTTTTGGGCAATCAATTGGCACTATCGGCCCGGGGGCAACTAATCCAGTTTTATGAACAAATTGGTTTACCGAAATCCCTAGAGGATTTAGGATTAAGAGATGTTTCCCTTGCCCAATTGCGCCACGCAGCCGCAATTGCCTGTCAGCCTAATTCTGACATTCATCGTTTACCTTTTACGGTTTCCCCTGAACAAGTTATGGCGGCCATGGTTTCTACTACCACTGCCGATCCGATCGTGCAGAAAGTTAAAGCTAATTAAGGGTAAATTTTCGGGACTTATTAATAAATTGAAATCACTTGAACACTTGGGGTACGATAAATAGACCTACTCGGTTTTTCAGTTGTCATAAACTCCTTTGCACCAGCCATTACCGCTGCTGCAACATGAAGCGCATCCATTGCTCCCAAACCCCACTGACGCGCCTCTTGAGAACCCATTAAGAGAATTTGTTCTAAATCTGTAACGTAGTCAGTAACTGCCGTGAAATACGCTTCATAGAATAGTGCTTACTCTCGGCACTGATTATAAATTGCCTTGGGCAAGACTTCTAGCTTCAGAAATGGACTGGAAACAAACGAGCGATTTGCGTCATCGAGAACCTGTACCGCAGGAAGTGACTTTTCGCTATTCCCCCTAGCCGCAGCAATTAAAACACCCGAATCAATAAAGGTTTTGATCACCCATTATCTCCTTGATATCCACCTCTCCTCTCAGCTTTTTCACGTTCAATACCCTCCAGATCCAAAAGACTTTCTCCCGATGCTACAATTGCAGTCCGAATTTTTTGCAGCCGTTTACCCAACTCAGTTTTAGGCTGGTACGATGCTACTGGATCTGTAATAGTTTGCTCCTCAAGACAGAATGATTCGACCAACTCCAAGACTTGCTGCTGTTTGTCGTCGGGTAGTGTTCTCCATTTTTCCAGTAATATTTGCTCATTTGTCATAATATCTTCCTGATGGCTAATCCTCATAATTTTTCCTGCACTTACCGAAATTTTGGGTTAAAGCCCCGTCCTTTTAGGACGGCTTTTTAAACTATAGCTTGTTAACTTAACTTTTATTGTGCTATACTGATTTTGTCTAAGTACCCCCTGCGTAAAATGTTTGTCTTAGAGTTTAAAGTTAA
>NZ_JADBSA010000141.1:0-22008 GCF_020246945.1 Microcystis sp. M113S1
AAACCTTGTTGGGTAAGACTTTTAGACTTTTTGTCAATCAAAAAGTACCAGGCATGGGAGTGATCAGGGGGAAAATTCCGGGACTTTTTCCCTGAAAATTAGGTAGTTGACCACCTGAAAATCGGTAAAACCCATCCCCCAACCCCCAACCCCCAACCCCCAACCCCCAACCCCCACCGAAAAACTTTTTCAGCAGACCCTAACTAGGGTTTTTAACCAGAAAATGCCGACCAACGAGCGCTCGTTTGCTTGACAAAATCCTGTAAAAATGCTAGGCGTTGATTTTGTTCCCAGACCTGTTTAACTTTATTCTGCAAACTCGTCCAATTCCAATCATTATTCAGCTGCTCGTTAATTTCCTGTTCTTGGAAATATTCAATTAAACTTAAACCAGCTAAACGAGTTAGATAGGCTGCTCCAATTCCCTGCACTGTACCACCGGCAATATAAGTAATCGCATTTCCCTTGAGAATCGTTCCTAATGCCTGGGTGGTCACTTCTACCATGCCCAATTGTATCATCATTTTCCCCAGGGTAGTCATGGCTGTTTTTGCTTGTTCAAGGGACATTTTTTGTTGATAAATTGCCCCTAAATCCACTAACATTTGAGCGTTAGTGGCTGCCGCTAAAACTAAATCTAGGGCCGCAAGAGGATTAGCAAAAGTGGCAGTAGCGGCTATCCATTGGTATTGTTCGATAACAGGTAAAGCCTTTTTGCGTCGGGATTGATTAAGTAATTGTTTGGTTTCCTTTTCTAATTCTAGCGCTTGTCTCCAGATAGTTCCCAGAACTAATTCGGACCTTTCTCGCTCGATAATTTGTTGGAGATGATTACCTAAAGGATCGATAACTACCGTTTGGGTTTCCGTCCATTCCTTGATTTCTCCATTGCTTTGATGTTGACGAACTTTTAGGGGTTCAGGGGCAGCGGCTATGGCTAAAATATGATGAGCAGGAATAGTTTCTTTCAGTCTTTGTTTTAGGGAAAGGAGAATTTCTTCTCTGGTTTCGACGGGTAAACGATCCTGTTTATTGAGTAACAGGATAACACGCTGGTGCATTCGATCGAATTGCTGGAGGATTTGCCATTCGGAATCGCTTAAATCCCCATTGATCAGATACAAAACTAAGTCGGCTGCTAGGTCTTTTTTCTGGTTAGCGGTGCAGTCGAGAGTCAGAAGGGGTTCCGTTTCCAGAAAAGCGATAGATTCTCCAAAGTTGCCGCTTTCTAGTAGTTTTTTTAAGGCAGTTTTACCAGTTTTTCTAGCACCAGTAATGGCAATTTTCAGGTCTTGGCGACTAAATTCTTGGTTTAATTGGGTTAAAGTGGTTTTAAGTGGGGTTAAGTCTTGATTGGGGTCTTCTTTGGCCAGATAATTAATTATCTGCTCGGCCTTGGTAATCGCTTGTTTAACCTTTTCTAGACTCAGGGGAGTGGGGGGGGAAAAATCGATTTTCGAGTTGGGTTTTTGCCAAAACCAGACACCGGCACCAAGTACAAACGCACCTAAAATACCCCAGGAACCGATTTCGCTCAGTCTGCTATTGAGAGTTTCCCCCAGGGTGAAAGCGATGGTAATGCCTATCCCCGTCACTAAAATCGGTTTACCCAATCTTACCGTCATTTTTCCTCATCCTCGCCAACTGCTGTGATTATTCTAGCTTTTTTGTGCTGGATTTCATCCCAAGCCAAACTTTTTAGCCGACAATTCCCTGCGTTGCCCCGGCCGCTCTTGCCTAAAAAGCCCTAGATATGTCATAATGATCGATTGCGTGTAAATTTACCCGATCCCCTGTTGTTATGGCTAGTAAAAAAGGCGTTCGCCTGATCATCACTGTAGAATGCACGGAATGCCGCAGTAATCCCGATAAGCGTACCCCCGGCGTTTCTCGCTACACCACCAGCAAAAACCGTCGCAATACCACCGGCAGACTGGAAATCAAGAAATACTGTCCCCACTGCAATAAGCACACCGTCCACAAGGAAATTAAGTAAGCACACTTTAGTTAAAAAGTCAAGTAATCTTTACAAATCTATGAGCTACTATCGTAAACGTCTCTCTCCCATCTCCCCCAGTCAACCGATTGACTACAAAGACACCGAACTCCTCCGCAAATTCATCACCGAACGCGGCAAAATTCTGCCTAGACGTATCACCGGTTTAACTTCTAAACAACAGCGAGATTTAACAGAAGCGGTGAAACGGGCCCGTTTAATGGCTTTATTACCTTTTGTCAACCAAGAAGCCTAAATTCAGTGATCAGTAATCAGTAATCAGTGAACAGTGATTACTGAAAATAACATATATAGTTAACTAATTACAGCAGTTATCTTAAATGGTGAGGTAGGAAGTTCTCCTTTTGGAGAGCCGGTCGTCGATACCAAATTAGGTCATGCGTCATCTTGATGAGAAACGCTGTAATTGAACTCTGATAAGTAATAGGACAAAATTAACTTCTTGGTGAGGATAGGCACTCATACAATATGTGTAATTAATTGTGTCTAGCTACTTAACTTAAAACTTAAACCTGATCACTCATAACTGATAAGCGATCTCAGTATATTGGGGTTGCTTTCTCGTTTTTGCAAAGAAATATATCAGAATCGGCAGCGGATAGGAAAATTCGTGCGAGAATCTTAAGAAATTGTTAAATCGCTCTAGGAGTAGCCAACGATTTTGTGATTATCGATCCAAATCCACCAATTAGCACAATGGGAGGCTCTTATGGAAAAGCAGCCATCAGCAATCGAGACCGAGTTAGATGGACAGCTACAAGAGGAGGATTCCGAGCAGTTTCTGCGTAGTATATTTAATTCCGTGCAAGCGTCGATTTTTGTAGTGGACGTGCTGGAAAATAGAGATTTTCGCTATGTGGGAGCAAACCCCGTTCATGAACGCTGGACAGGACTGCGCTCATCAGATATTAAAGGCAAAACTCCCGAACAAATCCTTCCCCCCGATGATGCGCGTAGTGTGCGGCAACACTATAGTGATTGTGTACGTTACGGAACAACTATTTCCTACGAACAGTATTTACCTTTTCAAAATATACCCTACTGGTGGCTAACAACTTTAACACCCCTACGGGATAACAATGCGCGCATCTATCGTTTAGTGGGAACCAGCACCAATATCACCGAACGCAAACAGGCCGAAGAAGCTTTAAGATTGCAAGCAGAACGAGAACAACTGCTGGGGGTAATGCAGGAAAGAATCCGGCAATCATTGGATCTTGATCGCATTCTGCAAAGAACCGTTAAAGAAGTGCGACAATTTCTCAACTGCGATCGAGTGTTAATTTATCGTTTATTCCCCGATCATAGTGGCATGATTGTGGTGGAATCCCATACCCCGAGGATTAATTCTGTCTTAGGAAACAGGATACAGGATCCCTGTTTTAATTTATCCCCAGAACGTCTGGAAAATTATCGTCGCGGGAGAATTCAAGTTATTGAAAATGTCCATAATTCGGGACTTGATCCCTGTTATCGCAGCCTACTCACCTCTTTGCAAGTACAGGCTAACTTGGTGGTGCCAATTATCTGCGATAACCAACTCTGGGGGTTACTAATTGCCCAAAATTGCCAAAAAACTCGCTCTTGGCAATCCCAAGAAATCGATCTGCTCAAACAATTAGCCATTCAAGTGGGAATTGCCATTCAACAAGCAGAACTGCACCAACGGGTAAAATGCTTGAATACTGCCCTAGAATCGGAGGTTCAGCAAAGAACCGCCGAATTGCAGATGAGTTTGAAGTATGAAGCATTAATCGGACGGATTACCGAAAAAATTCGCGATAGTCTCGATGAAAATCATATTCTGCAAACCACCACTAGGGAATTAGTCCAGGTTTTACCCGTAGAACGCGCCCAAATTGAGCTTTACGATCCCAGTCGCAGCAAAGCCACTATTGTCCACGAATATACCACTCAAAAGCTTATCTGTCAGGGAATTACCCGTCAAATTAGCGATTTTCCCGAAATCTATCAACCGCTGCTGCAAAAACAAATTTTACAATTTGTTGATCGTCTTCCCCTTGGCAATCCGCAAATTGGTCGTGTTAACCGTTGTGCTTGTCCTATCTTTGACGATCAGGGTTTTTTGGGCAATCTTTGGCTAATTCGACCAGCTAATCAGATTTTTAACTCCTTAGAAACTAATTTGATTCAACATATTGCCGCCGAATGTGCGATCGCTATTCGACAGGCGCGACTTTACGAATCTTCCCAAGCACAAGTGCGGGAATTAGAAAAACTGGAAAGATTAAAAAGCGAATTCCTGAAAACCCTTTCCCATGAACTGCGAACCCCGATTACCAGCATTCGTCTAGCGGTGGAAACCCTGGAAAGTCTCCTAGAATATCAAGGGATCGAGATTGATCCACAGGATTCGATCGGTCAACTGTTGCAAATTCTTAACATTGAATCTCAACGTCAGAGTAAGTTAGTTAATGATCTCTTGACTTTAACCTATCTGGATGCCGAAACCGAACCCCCGGCGATCGAAGCAATCGACTTACTTTCGTGGCTACCCTTATTAGTGGAACCTTTTCGTCATCTCACCCGCGAGCGACAACAGCAGTTAATTTTAGATATAGATGGGGATATACCGGAGATTAACACCAGTCTGTGCGCTATCGAGCGCATCATAGCGGAATTACTGACCAATGCTTCTAAATATACCCCAGAACGAGGAATAATTAGGGTAAATGTCAGGCGTGCGGGCGAGCAAATATTAATTAGTGTGAGCAATGGGGGTGTAGAAATCGCCCCAGAGGAATTATCAAGAATATTTGCCCCTTTTTATCGCATTCCTAACCACGATCCCTGGCGCTACAGTGGTACCGGTTTAGGTTTAGCTTTGGTCTGCAAACTGATTAAACCCCTGAATGCCACCATTGATGTCACCAGCGCCAACGCTGTCACCACTTTTACCCTCACCTTGCCAATCTAGTCGAGCAGAAAACTTTTTAGAAAAAAACCTTGCAATTATTTAGAGAGGGTGCTATATTGAGAAAGGACTGAAAAACGCCGAGATAGCTCAGTTGGTAGAGCAGAGGACTGAAAATCCTCGTGTCCGCGGTTCAAATCCGCGTCTTGGCATCAGAAAAACAATAAAATTTACCCTGTATTTACTTCCTATTCTGCTAGGTTTTGTAAATGTAGCCTTTCTCGTCAAGATGAAGTGTAACCTAATTTGGTAAGCTGAAAGCTTTGATGTACTTAGTTTCTAACCTTCTTTTTAGGTAGGGTCTGCTGAATAAATCTAAAAACCTTGTTGGGTAAGACTTTTAGACTTTTTGTCAATCAAAAAGTACCAGGCATGGGAGTGATCAGGGGGAAAATTCCGGTACTTTTTCCCTGAAAATTAGGTAGTTGACCACCTGAAAATCGGTAAAACCCATCCCCCATCCCCCATCCCCCAACCCCCAACCCCCAACCCCCACCGAAAAACTTTTTGCCGCAGACCCTAGGTAGGAGAATTGCCAGATTCTTTCTTTTGCCTGTTGCCTGTTGCCTGTTGCCTCTTGCCTTCAGTTCACTGATTACTGATGGCTGATTACTGATCACTGAAAAGTCTCCCCAACCCGCAACTACTTTTTGATTTTTGGCTTGACGTAAGCGGTCACGGATTAAGATAATCTAACAAGTATGTACGATAATGAAATCCTAGACTCTAACAACTCCTTAAATAATCCTCTCGATGGGAGCGATCCGGACATAGCAGCGGAAATCCCCCCCGATCCAGAGGAAATGCTCTCATTGCTGACTTCTGCTCATGTGAGCGAGAGAATGATCGCCGCTCGCGCCTTTTGTGAATTGCGTGACGAAAGAGCGATCGCCCCCTTACTAGAGATGTTAAGCGATGTCTGTCCCCTAGTGCGTGTCAGTGTCGCCTACGCTTTGGGCAGAAATCCCAGTCTTAGCGCCGTGGAGCCTTTAATCGATCTACTGGCCAGAGATTGGAATGGTTACGTCAGAAAAGGGGTAGTTTGGGCCCTGGGCAACTGTGGCGATCGCAGAGCGATCGAGCCTTTGGTTCATGCTCTCAAAACCGATATTTCGGCGGTGCGATTATGGGCTGCCAGTAGTTTGGCCCAGATTGCCAAGGTCAATTATGAAGATATCATCACCGTCTTGCCGCCTTTAATTGAAGGATTGCGCCGAGATTTAATCGCGGCGGTGCGGAGTAATTGCGCTTGGTCGATCGGTCAATTATGCCGAGAATTGCCCTTAAATGTTATTTATGCCACGGCGATCGATGCTTTGATCGAGGCCTTGGTGGAAGATGAAGATTTAGGTGTCAAGGAAGATGCTAGGGGTGCTTTATTAAAAGTGGGCGACCCGAGAGGATTACAATTGATCGAGGAATTAGAGCTTGAAGGAATTATCTAAACCGCTAATTTTGGGCGTTACGGGGGCATCAGGGCTGATTTATGCCGTCCGTACTCTCAAATATCTACTTTTAGCCGACTACACGATCGATTTAGTGGCCTCCAAATCAGCTTACACTGTCTGGCAAGCGGAAGATAATGTGCGGATGCCTCCAGAACCGGATCTGCAAGAACAATTTTGGCGCAGCCAATGCGGGGTGATGGAAGGGGGAAAATTACGCTGTCATCGTTGGGGTGATGTGGGGGCAACGATCGCCAGTGGTTCCTATCGCACCCTTGGTATGGTAATTATTCCCTGTAGCATGAGTACAGTGGCCAAATTAGCGGGGGGATTAAGTTCCGATTTGCTAGAAAGGGCGGCCGATGTACAGATTAAGGAGGGCAGAAAATTGGTGGTAGTGCCGCGAGAAACCCCCTTTAGTTTAATTCATCTGCGTAATTTAACCACTTTAGCCGAGGCGGGCGTTAGAATTGTGCCGGCAATACCGGCATGGTATCACCATCCCCAATCGATCGAGGATTTGGTCGATTTTGTCATCGCTCGTACTCTCGATCAGTTAGATATCGATTGTGTGGCCATTAATCGCTGGCAAGGACATTAACAGTTATCAGTTATCAGTTATCAGTTATCAGTTATCAGATGTAAGTTATCAGTTATCAGATGTAAGTTATCAGATGTAAGTTATCAGATGTAAGTTATCAGATGTAAGTTATCAGATGTAAGTTATCAGATGTAAGTTATCAGATGTAAGTTTTAAGTTAATTAGTTAGTTAGTTATCTTTATCTTTGTACCTGTTTACTGTTTACTGATTACTGTTTACTGATCACTGATCACTGAATCAAGGGAGGTAAAAATGGGCTGGATTATGGTCTTATTTGCGATCGCTGTGGGCGGATTACTGATCTGGCAGAATCTGGGGGTGATCACTTTGGTCTTTTTTGGCGGTATTATGACGGTAAAACTGCCCCTAGCTGTCTGGGTGTTACTTTTCACCCTAGCGGGAATTATCAGTGGTTTAACCCTGCAATTTCTCTATAGTTTTGGTCGTCCTTTGGCTGCCCCAAAAGCCTCCCCTCCTATAGCCAATAATCCTAAAGTCTCACCCCCATCTCCCCGACCTACCTATATTCAAGATTCTGCTGCGTCTCCACCGGGTAACGATTGGGAAAGAGATAGCGGTGATGATTGGAATTTTGATGCACCCCCCGAAAAACCGACTACCATTCAGGATCGGGAAGAATTCCCGCCTAGGGTTGCTGATGGGGAAAAAACGAATTTTGTCAAGCCTCCACAGGACAGTTCTCAAACTGACTCGGTTTATTCCTATAGTTACCGCACAGCCAAACAGAGTCGCGGGGAAAAGGCCGATCAAGTTTACGATGTCAATTATCGGATTATTACGCCCCCTGCCCAAGATCAAAACGAAGATCGGGAGGTAAACAAAGCGGATGAAGAAGAGTGGATTTAACTTTGACAGAAGCAATTCTGTCTAAGCAAGTAATCTCTGTGAACCAAGAATCCCCGTCTCTTTAGAGCGGGGAGTGTCAAAATGGTTAAATCTAGGTTGTGTAGACAGAGCGCCATGAAACACACATTATCCGTATTAGTTGAAGATGAAGCGGGAGTTTTAACCCGTATTGCTGGATTATTCGCCCGTCGCGGCTTTAATATTGAAAGTCTGGCCGTGGGTCCGGCCGAACAGATGGGAGTTTCTCGGATTACGATGGTAGTACCGGGAGACGAGGACAGCATCGAACAGTTAACCAAACAACTTTACAAATTAATTAACGTCCTCAAGGTGCAGGATATCACCCAAACCCCTTGTGTGGAAAGGGAATTAATGCTGATTAAAGTTAATGCTACCGCCGAGCGCCGGGCCGAAGTGATCGAATTAGCGCAGGTATTCCGAGCGCGGATTGTGGATATTTCCGAGGAAACCCTGACCATCGAAGTGGTGGGGGATCCGGGTAAAATGGTGGCGATTATGCAGATGCTGAATAAATTTGGCGTTCGCGAGGTGGCCCGTACCGGTAAAATTGCTCTGATTCGCGAGTCGGGAGTCAATACGGAATACCTCAAAGCTTTAGAGGCTAAAATGTCAATTTAGGGATATTGGGTATGAATTGGGAATTGGGGTTTTAGGGTGTTAGGGTGTTGGGGTTTTAGGGTTTTAGGATGTTAGGGTTTTAGTTGAAATTCCCCATTTCACCATCCCCCATTCCCCATCCCCCATTCCCCATCCCCCATCCCCCATCCCCCATCCCCCATCCCCCATCCCCTGATAAAAACTATGTCTAAGCAGTCGCCGAAAACCCAAATTAGTCAACTTGTCACCGTTGCCGTGCAGAAATTGCAAGGAAAGGTGAATTTTCAGGCGGTAAATCTCAAAAAAGGGGCGAGGGTTCCCGAATTACGCCTGAAAAACGAGAATGGCAGCGGGGAAAGCAAATATCCCCTTATCGGCGATCGCTATTTTTTGGGTCGTAATTCCAGTTCCTGTGATATTACTATCCGTAACACCATGGTGAGTCAGATTCATTGTTCCCTGCAGCGTGACCCAAAAAATCCCCATCATTTCCTGCTCACAGATGAAAACTCCACTAACGGGGTTTATATGGGTAAACGTCGTCTGGAAAGCGTTTCCCTGCGTCATGGTGATACCTTTACCCTGGCCCCCCCAGACTTAGCCAATTGTGTCACCATCTCCTATTACTGTCCCCCTCCCCTGTGGGCGCGACTTTTGCGCTATGGTTTCTATGGTGCGGGTGGTATTTTCGGTTTATTAGTTCTAGGGATTATCTGGGAAAGTCGCAAAGTTAATGTTTATCCACTCCCTTCTGGGGTGAGCGGTCCGGTGGTGGTTTACCCTAGGGATGGTCAAACTCCCCTCAATCCCATGCGACAGGAAACTCACCGAGAATTAGATAATCTGGGCGATTTTTCTCCCTATTTGACCAAGGCGGTTGTCGCTTCCGAAGATAGTCGTTTTTACTGGCATTTTGGCGTTGATCCTTTGGGGATTGTCCGGGCAATTAAGATTAATTGGCAAGGTCGGGGCCGTCAAGGGGCCAGTACCCTGACTCAACAGTTAGCGCGTAGTTTATTCCCCGAAGTCGGTCGCCAAAATACTGCCGATCGCAAACTCCGGGAGGCTGTGGTCGCTTTACAATTAGAAGCGGTCTATAGTAAGGATACAATTCTCAAAACCTATCTCAATCGAGTTTATCTCGGTCTGGCCGGTTACGGTTTTGAAGATGCGGCCCGCTTTTATTTCGATAAATCCGCTAGAGATTTAGATATCTCCGAGGCTGCTACTCTTGTGGCTATGTTACCCGCCCCGAATCGATTTAATCCCATTCAAGATTACGACACTTCTGTAAAAAATCGCAATCTTGTCATCGATCGCATGGCCGAATTAAGGATGATTTCCCCAGAAGCGGCGGCCAGCGCCCGCAGATCCCGCATTGAAATCAGTCCCCAAGCCAAAAAATCCCTATCTAGTACAATTGCACCATATTTTTATAGTTACGTTTTCGAGGAATTAGAGAACCTTTTAGGGGAAGAAGTGGCTAAAGAGGGCAATTTTATCGTTGAAACCAGTTTAGACCGCCGAATGCAAGCGATCGCAGAAAAAAGCTTAAAAAATAATGTCTTAAACCAAGGACCCCGCTATCGTTACTCCCAAGGGGCTTTAGTTACCTTAAACGGTCAAACTGGGGAAATTCTCGCTTTAGTCGGGGGAGTTGATTATCAAAAAAGTCAATTTAACCGCGCTGTCCAAGCTAAACGTCAACCTGGTTCCACTTTTAAGGTATTTGCTTATGCTGCCGCCTTGGAAAAGGGAATATCGCCCTATAAAACCTATACCTGCGCTGGACTCTCTTGGCAAGGACAAGCCTATTCTCCCTGTGAACGTAGTAGCGGGGGGGTCAATATGTTTCAAGGTTTAGCGCGATCGGAAAATAGTGTCGCCCTTCGCATTGCTCGCGAGGCAGGATTAAGTAATGTGGTCAATGTGGCGGAACGTTTGGGGGTCAAATCACCTTTAAATCCTGTACCAGGGCTAATTTTAGGGCAAAGCGAGGTAAATGTCTTGGAAATGACCGGTGCTTATGCAGTTTTTGACCATGGCGGGCGCTGGAATCGTCCCCACGCCATTAAACGCATTCTCGACGCTTCCGACTGTAAAAATGTGGAGGATTTGAGTACTTGTCGGGTTATTTATGACTATGGCGACGATAGCGATAGAAATCAGCAGGTAATCTCCCCTAAAACCGCCGAGACGATGAATAGCCTATTGCGGGGGGTGATAACTAATGGTACAGGAGGCGCTGCCAGTATTGGCATGGGAGAAGCGGGTAAAACGGGAACTACGAATAATTATGTGGACCTTTGGTTTATCGGTTATCTTCCCCCTCGCGACTGGGTGACAGGCATTTGGTTGGGTAATGATAATAATTCTCCCACTGCGGGCAGCAGTCAACAGGCAGCCAAGTTATGGGGCGATTATCACCGTCAGTTAATCACTACACCAAACTAATCCCAATAGGACTAAGCTACTGTTCCCGTTGCCTATTCCAGAGTTCCCTAAAACCAGAGACTTTGTACCTCACTATTAAGATAACTGCTTTAAAGTAATAAGGGTGTCCTAGCCCTAGCTAACACACCCGCAGAGACTATTTCTGGTGGCTTGATTTTACCCCAAAAACCCACCACTGCCCAACCCAGCGCAGGGGAGGGACAGGGATAGATTAGACAATGACAATCTGATTATTGGTGATAGCTGGCGTACCAGTAAGGGTTGCGATTCCGAGCAGACTACCAGTAGCGGCAAGGTTTGAGTCATACTGTAAAAGGCCAGTACCAGGATTGTAGATAAATCTGGCAATGTTATTTTCGACTGCTGCTAATTGGTTAGAAGCCAAAGTACCGAGAGGCAATCCACCGAATTGAGCGCTTGTAAATGCCAGAAGATCACCGTCAGCGATGGTAAAATCGGTGATGGTGTCAACGCCCTGATTGGTAGCAGTGTAAGCAAAACGGTCAGCACCAGCGCCACCAATTAGGCTATCCGCTCCCGCGCCACCAATTAGGCTATCCGCTCCCGCGCCACCAATTAGGGTATCCGTACCATTATTACCATTTAGGGTATCGTTACCGTCGCCACCATCTAGGCTATCATTCCCCGAACCACCGGTCAGGGAATCGTTTCCACCGGAACCGAATAGGGTATCGTCCAGACCGCTACCGGTTAGGGTATCGTTACCATTTGCACCTCTAAGGACGAAGCTACTCATGTTACCAATCATGGCAATATCGTCACTGGAAGAAGCCGTGTTTTCTGCTTTAGTAAACCTTTGACCACCACCAAAGTCGAGGATATGGGTTCCTAAAAAAGCAGAAGCGACGAAAGTGTCAGTTCCGCCAGGAAGAAAATAATTTTGTGAAAAAGGGGGGGTGCTTTTATAACCAGTGAGGTTAGCACTCGCTACGTCAGACTGACCGAATCCGTTGCGAAGTCTCCAAGTGGAAAAAGTGCCAGAACCCGTAAATCGACCTAAAGCAGTAAGATTTCTACCGGTGACTGTGGTAGGGATGGAAACGGCTAGGTCGGTATTTACCGAGGATAACTTCCAAAAAGCTGACAGAGTTGTGATCATTGAAGCATCGACGGTATAACTCGTGGTGGAGCCAGTCTGAGCAGAGATAGTGATAGTGCCGGCCATAGTTTTTTCTTTGAATGATATGTTTGTACTTGAGGATTTTGACAATCTTCTCCCCAATTATTATATACCAAGAAAAAAATGCAACCTTTTTTTCTGGGCTTGTTTTCTGAATTGTTGTTAATGGTCAAGTTTTTATCAATTTTGGGTTAATTTTCGGCTGGGTGTGACGTAAATCACGCCAGAAATTAAAGTTAATGTCACCGATAGCCAAAAAGCCACCTGAGCAATTAAATTATATTCTGAAGGCAAGGGAGCAATTAAGAGAGCGATAGCGACAATTTGGCTGACTGTTTTGCTTTTTCCCCACCAATTAGCCCCTTTTATGTCGCTATTTCCCGTTAAATTCGGATTAATCCGCCAACCAGCGATCGCTAATTCGCGAGCAAGAATCAAAAATACTCCCCAAGCAGCAATTAAATCCATTTCAATCAGAGCTAAGAGGGGAGCGAGAACCAGCAATTTATCGACCAAAGGATCGAGAAATTTACCTAATTCGGTGATTTGATTGAATTTTCGCGCTAGATAACCATCGAGCCAATCGGTGCTGGCGGCAATCAGAAAGATAATTAAACTTAACCAGCGATCGATTTCTGTGCCTTGGTGCAACCAGTATAAAATTAATGGCAGTCCCAAGAGTCGCGATAGGGTAATCGAGTTGGGTAGGTTCATTTTTCAGTAAACAGTGAGCAGTAAACAGTGAGCAGTAAACAGTGAGCAGGTATAAAGATAAAGATAACTAACTAACTAATTAACTTAAAACTTACATCTGATAACTTACATCTGATAACTTACATCTGATAACTGATAACTGATAACTGATAACTGATAACTGATAACTGATTTTAGCTGGCTAATTTGAGATCAAAATTACTTTGTTTATTGCCTAATTGTCTGAGCCAACGATAATTATAAGCTAAAGCCCCCCAGAAGGTGGGATAAACGGCATAATTAACGCCAAATTCTTGGCAAACTTCCGCTAAAATTGGGGCAATTTTAGGGTAGTGAATATGGCAAATTTGCGGGAAAAGATGGTGAACGACTTGATAATTTAATCCCCCTAAATACCAATTTAAAAAGACATTTTTAGGTGCAAAATCTACGGTAGTTCGCACTTGAAATATTGCCCATTCGTCTTCGATTTGGTTAGCTGCCGAGGGTTGAATAAATTCGGCGGGTTCCAAAACGTGAGCTAACATAAATACATGACAGGCAAGCACTCCATAGGTCATAAAAACAATGAGAAAACCGATCGCTATTTCTAGGGGACTATAACCAACTAAGAGAGGAATGCCAATAAACCAGAAGAGATAAACAAATTTTCCGCTCAATAAAACGAATAGATCGATCGCTTTAGGATTGGGAATTTTAATCTCGCCAAAACGATTACAAAAGAGGATAGATCGCACATCGGAGAATGACCAATATATAGGAATTATAGCGTAGAGAATCGGGATAAATAAATGTTGATAACGATGATACCATTTATGCTCGGCATGGGGAGTCATTCGCACGACACCATCGCCGTGAATTTCCACATCGTATCCTAAAACATTGGTGTAGGTATGATGGAGATAATTATGACGAAAACGCCAGAGATAACCGGAAGTACCGATGATATAATCGTAGCTCATGCCAAGGAGAGAATTAACCCATTTTTTACTAGAATAGCCGCCATGGTTAGCATCATGACCAATGCTAAAACCAATCCCTGCTAATCCTCCTCCTAAAACCAGACAACCGATAATTTTTAGCCACCAGATATCCGGACCAAAAAGTACAAATAGCCAAGCGGCAATCACCCAAGTTAAAATCGTGATCGTCTTCAGGTACATGGCAAAATTATCTCTGGTGGGGATGCCGTTTTCGGTAAAATAAGCATCAACCCGTTTATTCAATTCCTTTCTAAAACCCTGATTTTCGGTAAAAGTTACTCGCATTCCTATTTTTGTCCTAGAAGTTGATATGACAGCAATTTGTGGCAGCTCAGAGTTAATTTATGAGTCTTTTACTGGTTTGCTAAGGCTGTCTCAGCATAACTGATAATTTCTCATCAGTCCCTCATCTATTGTCAGAGAAAGAGGTGCGCTTGGCAAGGGAATCGCTCAATTTATTGGCTACTCTTGCAGAAAATCCTCGGTTTTTACCTAATCAGATATCAGATACCTGTAGCCGGTGATAGAAATGAGCGTTAGGTACTTTTATACTACTATTAAAGCCATTGAAGGCGATCGAGTTTTCTGGTGCGAAGTGCCACAATTAAGAAAATCGATCGATGCGATCGCTGGAAGCGTGGCCAATGATGAAGCGGTGTATTTTGCTCTGTGGCAATGGTTACAGAATGACCCTAATAACCAATTAGTCAAGTCCCATTGGATGGTTTTTTTACAATATCGCTCCTCTATGGTAACTCAAAGGGTCTATCAAAATGTTGGCCATCGGATCGATGCTGATTATGAAACCCTATTCTACTATTTGCTGAATTTGCTTGCCACGGCAATTATCAATAATCCTAGCAATTTTTACGGTAATTTTCAGGATAACAAGACCAAACCGGGATTTTTTCGCTTAATCTTAGAAAAATGGACAGATAAAAAATTGAGAAATACTCTCTATAATTTCCTGCGAGGAGAGTATAAAACTATTGGCAGGACTAATCTCGGTATAGTCAGTCTTTTTAGTGCGAATAAAATTCAAAAAATTTTACGAACATCGGGTATCTTTACCGAGAATTACCTGCTAATATTTAACTGTTTTCGAGAGGTTAAAAAAGCTTCTCTTAGATCATTGGATAAGTGGCAAGAGGAGGATTGGCAACAAGTAATCGATCGCCTACAGCAGTTACAACCGCAAGTTATTCTCACCGTGGAGGAAGTGCAAGCAAAACTCAATCAAATAGGAGAGATAATGCGTAATCATATCGATCCTCCTTACTCTAAATTTGAGCCTAATAATTATGACGATAATAGCAATTACTTTTGGGACAATCTCCCCAGCAAGAAGCAAAGTCAAGACTTACTACAACAGCAAGAAATCCAGGAAGATATTAAGAAGTTACTGATCACTCAAGAGGAGGAAGTTAAACAGATTGTCTATTGTTACTATCATCAAAAGATGACGCAAGCACAGATCGCTAATCGATTGGGAGTTCACTCATCTACTATTAGTCGAGAAATAACCCAATTATGTAAAAAATTTTATCAGCTACTCTGTGCAAGGGAAGGCAAAGATTGTCCTAGTTTGTTAAATGAGATTAAATTACAATCTCGGCAAAAACAAGAGATCGATGCTTATCTGGAATATTTTTGTCAGTCCTACTTAACTCAAATCTAATCTGTTAGGAGATACCATGAAAGTCAACCTCGATATTTTGCAACAAATTAACCCGAAATCCCTTTGGCTAACTTTTTCGGAAACAGAGATCAAGCAAGCTCGATCGATTCTCGGTCAATACTCGAATCAAACCGCCAAAAATCAGGCTTTGATTAATTACTTGGTGCAAATATGCTTAAGCAATTGGCTGAAAGATAATCTTGATTGTTCCCTTCAACTAATACCTGAAAACCATCAGTATCTTTGGGAGTTTATTAACGGTTTTACTTGGCAAATTCAAGACAAAAAAGTTACTACTATTCCCAGTCAAACTATTGACATTGAGGGATTGACAATAGAGCAAGAATGGGTTGATATTCCCGATTTAGCGGCGGATTTTTATCTAGGGGTGCAGGTAGATTTAGCAGAAAAATTCCTCAATATCTGGGGTTTTATATCCAGAAAAGATGTTAAAAATCTGGCAGAATACGATCCAATTTACCATCAATATTATTTGGAAAGTGAGCAAATTATTGATGATTTAGATATTCTTTGGCAGAGTTGTTTAGAGGGAGAGAGTGAAAAAGGAAAACTGGAATCTCTAGCAAAGTTATCGCCAGCAACAGCAGAAAATTTAATTAAAAAGTTAGGTCAAGTTTCCCCCTATTCTCCGAGATTAGATATTAGTTGTCAGCAGTGGTTAGCTTTGTTGAATAATCAGCAATGGCGAGAAAAACTTTATCAGCAGCGTTTAGAGGTAATCCCCACCAAACTTAGTCAATGGTTGCAGGGAATTATTACAGAGAAATGGCAGGAAATCCTCAGCACTATCGACAATTATCGTCCAATTAATCCGGGTTTTTTGTTGGCTGCTGAAAAAATCAGCAGCCGAGAATCTCCGACAGATATTCAGCGAGAAATTAGACAACTGTATGCTAGTCAAAAAGAGGTGGAATTTTCGGAACATTTAACCCCAGAGGAAGCTTTAGCAAAACTACAACATCAAACCCAAGATGAAACTATTCGCTGGCAAGCGGCCGAATATCTCTGGAATATCGATCCTCATTATCCCAATGCTGCTATCCGTAAAATGCTCGATGTGGGTAGTCAATTAATGGGACATAAAATCGCTTTAATGGTAGGAGTTTTATCAACCAGTAACCAGAGAATTGCTGTCTTAATTCGTGCCTATGCCATGGACAATTTTGCCAAGCTACCCCCCGGTTTATCTTTGCAAATTAGCGATGAAATAGGCCAATTAATCCCCAGTTTACAAGCAATAGCAAGGGAGAAACCCTTAGATAGCTATCTGCAACTTTATTTTCTAGCTGATGCCGACGATCGCTTTAATGTTAACCTAAGTTTAGGGGATAGTAGCATTATCGAACAGTTTAGGATTTAATAGAGATAGCAGAAAATGTCAAGGGTAGAGACATGAGCAGAGTTGTGATTCTGAAAATTGGTGATGGCAGTTTTGAAACGGGATTTTCCGTCACTCTAGAAATTCGTGACAATCATCTCTTGATAGCACCTTTTACCGAGGGTAAATTAGTCCCTAACCTTGACATTGCTGACGCTTTGCAAAATTATCGTCGAGCTTATTATCATTGGGTAAAAAGTCAACCCAGTTTAGGAATTACCGTTCCTCATAGCATGATCACCCATGCAGCGGTAGGTGATCCTAGAGACAACCTCAAAAAAGCCACTAAAACTTTAAAAGATAGCTTAAATGAATGGCTAAATTCCAGTTCTCTGAGTTCGATACAAAATCATATCTTGTTCCATATAGGTACTGAGTCAGAAGTAAGATTTTTTATCCAAACTACCCACTTTGATTTACAACAAATTCCCTGGGAGTCTTGGAATTTTTTACACAAATGGTTTCCCGATGTGGAAATTGCTCTTACTATCCAGATAGATCCCCCGAGAGAACGTACTTTTACTTATCCGATTAATGTTTTAGTAATTTTGGGCAATATTGACATCGAAAACAAGCATACTTCCCTGTGTTTATCCAGTTTGCAAACGGTACTAGGAAACCAAGATAAGGTTTCTATGCAAATATTAAGTCCTGGTTCAGACCCTCCTCTTTCAACGATAAATATTCACAATGAGTTGATCAAAAATCCATGGGATATTGTAGTTTATTTAGGTCATAGTCAAACCAGTAGTGACGGTCAAGATGGAGTTTTTATCATTGATAATGATACGGCTTTATCTCCAGAACATAACTTAAGAAATTCCCTAGAAAAAGCTGTTAAAAAAGGCTTAAAACTTGTTATCTGTAATTCCTGCGATGGTTTAGGTATTGGCCGTCAGTTGGCTAATATCGGAGTACCCCATATTATTGTTATGAAAGAACCGATCGCCGTGCGGGTTGCTTTGAGATTTCTAGAAGTTTTTCTTCCCAATTTTCTTGGACATAAATCCCTACAAGAATCCTTAACAATCGCTCGACAAGACTTAAAATTACACGCATTTGCGGTGGATGCTGCTAGTTCTTCTTTGCTGCCTCGTTTGATAGAAAATCCTGAAGAACCACCGTTAATTTTACCTTTACCCCCTGAAAATACGGAGGAAAATCACCAAAATAATCATGAGCAAAGTTGGCCTTTACGTCTATCTAGTCGCTGGAAACAAGCTCTGTTATTTATTTTAAGTCTTCTGGTAACTTTATCAATTTTATATTGGGGAGGAGTATTTTCCGATGATGCTAGTAAATACCCAGAAATTAGCTTAGGTGAAGAAATATTATTAAAGACAAATCGACAAGATAACAGTCTTGAACGGGGAAGACAAGCTTTTAAAAACAAAGAATATAAACAAGCAATTCAGCTTTTTAAAAAATCCCTTGATCGCTTGCCCAATAATCCAGAGATTCGCATCTATTATAATAACGCTCGTGCGGCCTATCAAGACAGAAATTCCTTAAAAATTGCCACCAGTGTTCCTCTTGGTAATAATCCAGAAATTGCTCAGGAAATTTTACGAGGTATTGCTTTATTCCAACAGGAGTTAAACGATGAACAGGCCAAAAACCCCGATTTTCACTTTCTACAGGTAGTGGTCGCTAATGATAATAATAGCGCCGCAGATGCCAAAGATCGAGCCGAAAAATTTGTTAAAGATCCGTCAATTATAGCAGTGGTTGGTCATAATGCTTCTGCTGCTAGTGAAGCGGCCAAAGATATCTATGTACAAGGGAAAATTGTTGCCCTATCTCCCACCAGCTTTTCCTCGAAAATCTCCGGTAATGGCTATATATATAAAATGGTTCCCGATCTGGAAACTTTTGCCACAACCTTAAGTGAATATATCCGTCAACAAACTGACAAGCTAATTATCCAAAACCCCACTAATTTAATTTGTTACGACAATCGCTCTGGAGATAATTTTAACTTCGCTAAAAAATATAGAAACATTCTTCTCGGTCAGCAGTTTCAAAAAATTGTTAAAGATGAAGATTTTGACTGCAATATCGAACCAAAAATTAATTTAGGTAAACAAGAAATTTATCAAAAAATTGCTCAATATCAAGTAAATATTCTCATGGTTGCTCCCTATGTTAATGATCTGAAAAGAGCCGTCAGTATCTTTAAGCAACGTCCCGCAGAAAAGTTAAACTTAGTGATTTTAGGTTCCCCCACTTTTCAAAGTTATCTCACCCTTGTAGAAGGTAAACAAGGAGTAGAAAATTTAGTTATCACCGTGCCTTGGTATGATCTCAAACAAGATAATTATATCCAGAGTTTTTGGCAAAATAAGATCAATGTTTGGCGCACTCCCATGTCCTACGATGCGACCAAAGTTATCCTCACCGCTTTGCGAAAGTTATACCAACAAGGACAAAAATTCGATCGAGAATTATTAAATCAAGTTTTAAGAAACGATTTTTCTATCGAAGGAATGACTGGCACTGTTAGATTCGATGAGAATGGTGTCCGCAACATGAATAATAATCCTGATGATCGCCGCTACTTGATTCTACAGGTCAAAAAGGGTCAATTTGTCCCCCTCGCTCCCATTAAATCTGCCGGTCCAGTCTAAACCTCCCTATCCTTGTCAAGACTTTTTACAAAAATTAACCTTACCCACTGCATCAAAGTTAGCCATCACTCCTAATTAACAGGTAACACCTCTAGGAGACAAACGGCATGAAATTGTTCAAAAAATTAAACCCAAGAGCCTTGATTTTTTGGCTGATCGGTGATAAGGCCGGAAATTCTCTCGTTGCGATCTGGAATTGGTTGTGGGGTATTCCCATCGAATCCGGCGGCAAAATTGCCGTAGAATCGGCCAAAGAATCCCTAGAATCGATGCAAAAATCCCTAGCGGAATTAACAGAATCGGTGGCGAAAGTAGTAGCAGCCCAGCAGTCGGCTCAAGCACAATACGAGGCAAAAAAACAGGAACACACAAACTACTTGCAGCAGGCTGTCACCGCTCAAAAAAAAGGTCTTCAAGAAGCGGCAAGACTGGCCATGGTTAAGGTTCTCTCCCTAGAAAAAATTCTACCCGCCATGAAAGATCGGGTCGATAATGCCGAAAAAGTGGTCATTGCTGCTAAGGAAAAACTTCGCAAAGAGCAGGAAAAAATCGAGCATTATAAGTTAGAAATGAGCAACTTAAAAGCGATTAGTTCCATGAATGAGGCTTTAGGCAAAATAAACGAATTTGATAGTAGTCTCAACCTCAATACCTCCCGCGATCGCTTTGAGGATGCCAATGAAGCGATTAAAGACCGTTATCGCAAAGAAAACGTCTATAGTGAATTAAGCGAGAACTATAGCGAGAAATTAGCTCAAGAAATCGATTTCTTAAGCCTTGATGACGAAATTAACCGCCGTTTAGCTGAATTAAATCAGCAAAGTTAAGGAGTAAAGCGATGACAAAGACTGGCAAAAAAGCGAGCTTACCGCCAATTTTCTATGTTTTACTGGGTTTGATCGGCTGGTTTCTTTTTCCCCAAATCTCGGCAATATTTGCCCCAAAAGCCGATAATAATCCCCGCATGAGTTATGGCAATCATCTCCTAATCAAAACTAATTCTAACACCGCCAAAGAATCAGCGATCGCTGCCATTGCTCAAGGTGATCACCAAGAAGCAGAGCAACTCCTGCAAAAATCCCTCGCTCAACGTCCCAACGATCCCGAAAGCATAATTTATCTCAGTAACCTGCAAACTGGCTCAAATCCCTTCAAAATCGCCGTTGTTGTGCCAGCGACAACTAATCCCAACGTCGCTCAAGAAATGTTGCGAGGAGTCGCCAGCGCACAAACCCAGATCAATCAACAGGGAGGGATCAACGGCAGAAAACTGATGGTTATCGTGGTTAATGACGATAATCAGCCGCAGATATCGAAAGAGGTAGCCAGTGAATTAGTCAAAAATCCCGATATTATCGCTGTTATCGGTCATAATGCCTCCGATGCCAGTTTAGCCGCCGCTCCCATCTACGAAAAAGGCGGTTTGGTGATGATTTCTCCCACCTCCCTGGCCAATAATCTCTCCGGTGCGGGAAATTATATCTTTCGTCTGGTGGCTTCTAACGGCAAAATTACGGAAACCTTAGCAAATTACATAGTAAATATTGCTAAAGTCCAGAAAATTGCTTTTTGCTACGATTCTCAAGCTCCTGATAATGTTTCCTTTAAAGACGAGTTGATGGCTAATGTGGCGAAAAAAGGCGGTCAAATTGTGCCGATTGTCTGTGATCTGAGTGTCCCCAATTTTAAGGCCGATCAAGCCCTTAATCAGGCGATTTCTGGGGGTGCTAACGGCCTATTTGTCGTCGCTCATGTTGATCGCCTCGATCCCGTTTTTGAGGTCATTCGCTCCAATCGTCAGCGTTTGCCTCTGTTTAGTAGTCCCACCCTCTACAATATTCGCACCCTCGAAGATGGCGGCAAAAACGCCCAAGGTTTAACCCTTGCCGCACCCTGGCACCCCTCGCTTAACCAGACTTTTGGCAATCTTATGCAGGAACAGTGGCGCGGTCCGGTTAGTTGGCGCACGGCTACCAGTTTTGACGCTACACGGGTGATTATTGCCGGTTTAAGGGAAAATCCTCAACGTCAGGGCCTACAATCCCGGCTGCGTTCCGCCAATTTTCATCAAACAGGAGCCACCGGAAAAATTAGCTTTGATCCCAATACTGGCGATCGCATCGGTCAACCGGTGTTAATTCAAGTGCGATCGACTCCCTCCGGTGAGCAGTTTGTCGCTTTACCTTAAAAAGTCCCCAGTCCACCACAGTCGGGAGAGTTGCCAACTCTCCCCCCAAAAAGTCTCAAAAATTACGATTATTTTAACATTCAACTTTGAGTAAGAAATGAATAGCTAATATGTTAAAATATGCCTAAGTAGGTAGGTTTTAAAAATCGTCAGATTCCCCCTTATTAAGGGGAGCAGGGGGCATCCGCACCCCCCTTATTAAGGCTATCCATTAGTCAGATCTTTCTTAACAAAAAGAGAAGAAACTTAAAAAAAGGGGAAACGATTGATAGGTATAGTTTTGAAAGAAGGAATTAAGGTGGAGGTAAGCAAAAAAATGGAGAAATGGGCAGCCCAAGAA